>CAZCKG010000158.1:0-1515 GCA_964498825.1 uncultured Methanosarcinales archaeon | reverse complement strand
TAGAGTTCTTCTCTCTAAATATTTCTCAAAATTTTTCTTTTTTGTGGATAGTTGAAAAAACTTCTTATTAAATGAAAGTATTTAATAATGTTAATTTAAAAGAGATTGGTTGGAAGGATATAATCTAAAAGATATGCCTGAAATTACTTTAGTTAATCAGTGGCTCCGGTATTCTTCAGTTAAGGGTCTTTAATGATTCTCTTTTTATACCTTGCTTCATATGTTTTTCAGCGTATCCATAATATATTCTTCGCATAATATCTTTACTTAGCTATTCCAAATTGGTCTATATCCTTGACATATTTATCTAAGATCACAATCGTTTTAACAATCTAAGGAGTTGACAGGCATAAAATCAATAATTCTTGCAGGTGGCTCGGGAACTCGCCTCTGGCCTCTCAGCCGGGAAATGTATCCTAAACAATTTTTAAAGTTTGGTAATACATCTCTTTTTCAGGAGACTGTGCTCCGATGTCTTGAAGTTTCCGACATATCAGAAATTTTTGTCGTAACAAATGAAGTTCAGAAATTTTTCGTAATCGGACAGATAAAGGAAATTGGATATTCAATCCCTCCTGAAAATGTTTTAATTGAACCTGAAGGTAAGAATACACTTCCTGCAATCTTCTTCGGAATGAAAGAGATTGAGAAAAAATTTGGGAATTCTGTAGTGGGAGTATTTTCTTCCGATCACGTACTTGACAAAGCTGCAATGCAAACAATTTCTTCGGCTGAAAGCCTGGCTTCGGATTTTCTGGTTACTTTTGGGATTGTTCCCAGTTTTCCTCATACCGGATATGGATACATTAAAACCTCAGAATCCTGCAGTCCAGGGTACAGAGTTTCAGAGTTTAGAGAAAAGCCGGATTACGATACTGCGGAAAAATATATCAAAGAAGGGTGTCTCTGGAACAGTGGCATGTTCCTTTTTGAGACAGGGCTTTTCTTTGAAGAGGTTAAGAAATATGCACCTTCTGTTTTCGCTTCTTTTGAGAATGGAAAGGATATAAATGAAATTTATGAAAACGTGGAGAAAGTTTCTATTGATTATGGGATCATGGAAAAATCCGATAGAGTAGCAGTCGTAATACTTGAACAAAAGTGGAGTGACCTTGGAAATTTTGAAGCAATTTATGACGAGTTCGAAAAAGATTCCGTAGGGAACGTCGTTTATGAATGCGACCCTCTGCTAATTAATTCCGATGGAAACTTCATATATTCAAAATGCGGTAAAATTGTTTCACTTATCGATGTTAAGGATATGGTTGTCGTTGATACCAGTGATGCACTTCTGATCTGTCCCAAATCCAGCAGTCAGCAGGTGAAGGAAATTGTCACCGAACTTAAGAACAGGGAAGATGAAAGAGCATACATCGGGCAGACAGTCTATAGGCCCTGGGGCTCCTATACCTTACTTGAGGCCTCACCAGAACATAAAATTAAAAATATCACTGTCCTTCCTGATCACAAATTAAGTCTCCAGCTACACTACCACAGGAGTGAGCACTGGGTAAT
>CAZCKG010000157.1:0-5466 GCA_964498825.1 uncultured Methanosarcinales archaeon | reverse complement strand
TAAACTCCAAGATAAAAAGGAGGGGATATTAAAATGGATATGTGGACCGTTATAAATGGACTGATATATCTCCTGGCTTTCGGATTAATTGGCTGGGTCTTACTGGATGCCAGTAAGGTTTCGAAAAGAAGGGGTTGAGACTATGTCTGAACACCATGAATCTGGAAGCTTAGTGAAAACTTTGAGGCCTTTTCACGTATGGGCTCTCGGAGTAGGGATTGTGCTAGTTGGAGAATACATGGGTTGGAACTTCACAGTCGCAAAAGGAGGAGTCCTGGGATCCTTGCTTGCTATGCTGGTTGCAGGAGCCATGTATGTAATGATTTCTCTCTGCGCCAGTGAACTCGGATCAGCAACCAAACTTGCGGGAGGCCCTTACGATTGGGCAAGACTTTTTATAGGTCCAGGAGCGGCCGCCAGTGTTGGTCTCGCAGTGTATATGGAATATATTGCTCTGGAGGCAGCCGATGCCATTGTCGTCGCATTCATTGCACAGAGCATTTTTCCCGAATTGCAGGTTTTCCCTGTAACGCTGCTTGTTATTGCACTTCTGACCTTTATAAATTACAGGGGCGTTGTTGCAGCTCTAACTCTTAACTTCTTCCTGACCATGATAGCTTTTATTGCAATAGTGGTCTTCTTCTTCGCAACCGCTTTTGGAACAATAGATATCCATCCGGAATATCTTTTCCAGGGTGCTTTACCAAACGGTATGATAGGCCTTTTTGCAGCTCTACAATTCGGGCCCTGGTTTTACCTTGGAATAGAAGGAGCAGCAATGTGTGCCGAAGAATGCAAACATCCCTCAAGAGCAGTGCCTCTAGGACAGCAGGCCGGAATGATCACCCTGCTTATAGGAGCGGCAATGACCCTCTACATGTGTGCAGTACTTATCCCTGCGGACACCCTTGGTGTTTCCGTGTATCCACTCTTTGAAGCTGCTCAGAACAGTGGGGCATTTATCCTCATTGCTGCTCTAGGACTCGGGACATTCCTGACATGCATTGCCAGTGCAAACGGCTGTGTTTGTGACTCATCACGCTCCTGGTTTGCACTTTCAAGGGACAATTACGTATCTTCCTGGTTCTCGGCGATACATCCCAGATACAATACCCCTTACAGGGCTGTAATCTTCACAATGCCTGTTGCAATCGGATTTGCCTTTAGTGGATTCCTGGACCAGGTCATCACCTTCTCCATTATTTCGGGACTTCTCTGTTACGTTCTCATTCCCTTCTCTCTGATCCGCTTCAGAAATCTTTTCCCGGAAACAACAAGTAAAGTACGCCCATTTGTAGGCCCTCTTCAGCCCTTCATTGCCTACTTTGCAATTGCAATAGCAATCACAATCCTTTCAACCCTCTTCTGGGGTTACAAGTATAACCTTATTTTTGGGTTCTTATTTTACGGAATTGCTTATTTCTACTTCAGCCACAAGCACAAGACATCAAAAGCAGAAAATAACTGGGCTGAAATGGGATGGCCCGAACCCAAACGTTCCGGAAATACAAGAAGGGAAAAAGAGGTGTTGGGTTTTGGAGACGAATAATCGAGATCTTGAAAAGAAGTACCACAGCAAATTGACTGGAGATACTGGCCTCATTATTGGGATGCTTGCCCTGTTGATAGGTGTGGAAGGATTTGTCCTGTACAAAATTCTTATCGAAACCTGGGAGATTTCTGGAGGTTTTTCCTATCTCTACGTAATTTTTGTAGGCTTGATAATTGTTATTGAGGCAATTGGATGTCTGAGTGTGCGTAACTCGATAAGGACCCACATGTTTGAGTTCAGGTACTACGATTGAGGAGGCATAATATGGAAGAAAAAAACATAATTAAAGAGGTTTTTGACATTGTATTCATTTTCGTCCTGGCCTTTGCCTGTGTGGTTATTCCCACAGTACTTCAGGGAGCGGTACTTGTTTCCTGGGATGAAGGAGGGGCAGGAATAGGCTTTGTCTGGGACCCGGTCGGCTTTTTCAGTTTCTTGCTTGTAATTATTGCTTTTTTCGTTGTGATTTTATATCACTCGGTGAAGCACTATAAGTACTAAAAGAAAAAAATTGAAAAACCCAAAACATTGAGAATCATCTGCCTGAAAACAGAACGCACACGAAATTGAATTAATAGCATGGACTTTTGATTCGAGAACTTGGAACACGTCTTAAAGCCTGTCTGAAAATTAAATTTTATTCTACAGTGGAGATAAGAATTATGTATTTGAACTGAAAAACGACAGCATTAAACCGTTAAATGTCCAAAGTTGGATTTTGGCATACTATTTAATATATTTTATTTCATACATTGAGAGAGCAAGCTCATATAAATTTGCAGTCTTAATTTAAAAGCAACAACGCCCCTATCCTACTGTAGAAATAGTTTGAGTTTAAGGCAGCCTTTAAGATAGCATATATTATGTAACTTTTCTTTAATTTTTCATTTTTGAAATCTTTTTAAGCCCCAAGATGTAATCTTCTGGGCATAGTTCTTACTCTTTGCCCAGAGATTCTGTAAATAGCTATATTACCTTTCTTTATCCTGAAGAGGTTATATCGTATAACTTACAACAACAGGAAAATTTGTGTCTTATTATCAATTCCCTTATTTTTCTACACTGAACCTTATGGAAAATTCAGTCCCATTATCTCTTTTAAGTTCGATTTCCCCATCTAATTGATCTACCAGAATGTTTACAAGCTGCAGACCAAGCGTGTCTGAGTTTTCAAAATCAATAATTTCAGGAATCCCAACTCCATTATCTGAGACTATCAGAGTATATGTGGTAGTTTTTCCAGCAAGCTCTTCTTTATCGTTGCTCAGCTCATTTTTAAAGAGTTTAATTTTGATCTCCCCTTCATTTCTCCCTAGAAATGCATATTTTAAAGAGTCCGAAACAAGCTCATTAACAATCATCCCTAACGGGACTGCAATATCCATATCAAAGAAAATACTTTCTTCCAGATCAATGTTTAAGCTAACAGCAGTATTTCCAAGACTGTATGTGTGAATAAGATTCTCGATGAGTTTCTTAAGGTATAATGAGAAATTCAGCGTTTCTTCTCCTTCACCTTCATGCAGTTCCTCATGGATAAGTGCAATGGATAATACCCTGTCATGGCTTTCTCTAAAGGCTTCAAGGACTTCGGAGTCATTAATACATCCTCTGTCCTTGAACTTTCCAGCCTGAAGGTCAAGAAGGGACGAGATGACTTGAAGGTTATTTTTTATCCTGTGATGAATCTCTTTCTGACGTGTAATTTCAATTCTTTCCAGAGCTTCCTCTGCTTCTTTTCTTTTGGTTATATCTCTATAAATAAGAGAAACAGCAGTGAATTTTCCATAAATGTCAAAAATCGGAGAAAGTGTTATTGAAACATTGATTATTTTGCCGTCCTTTCTTAATCGTAAAGTCTCATATTGCTGAATTTTCTTGCCCTGCTTAACTCGCTCAACTAATTCTCTTGTTTCTTCTTCCAAATGGGGCGGAGCCAGTATGGATATTGGTTTTCCTAGAATTTCCTCAGCCGAGTATCCATAAACTTGTTCTGCTCCCCTATTCCAGCTTGTGATAATACAGTCAAGTGACTCTGTTATAATAGCATCATCAGATGATTCCACTAAATTTGCAAGCATCTGAATTTTCTCTTCTGTCTTTTTACGTTCAGTAATATCCTGAACTATTCCCCTCATTCGAACAGGTGTACTATTCTCATCAAAAATAACCCCGCCTTGAGAATAGATTACACGCTCTTTTCCGTCAGGCAAGATTATTCTGTAATCAATATTATACGGTTTTCCATTTAATGCTTCATTAATAGCATGACTTATATAATCCAAATCTTCTGGATGTATACTGTTTAAAAATGTATTGTGGTTTATATCATATTTGGGATCAAGCCCAAAAATAACATATAGTTCATCAGACCAGTATTCCTCATTAGTCGTAATGTTCCAGTCAAAACTTCCAATGTGAGCTATTGTTTGAGCGTCAGCAAGACGTTCTTCGCTTTCTTTTAACGAGATATAAGCTTTCTCAAGCTCATCTGTACGTACTTTAACTAGGTTTTCTAAGTTATCGAATGTTTCTTTCAACTTAGCTTCCGCTTCTTTTCTCGGGGTAACATCTCTAAAAATCGCTGCGACCTTGCCTTTTTCAGGACTGAACACATAGCCCTCAACATACTTATTCACCATCTGACTAAAAGTCTCAAAGTTTGTTGACTGGCCTGAAAGCGCTACTTCGCCGAATTTTTCGATTGTCGTAGAACTTGTATTAGGAAATACTTCCAGTAAAGTCTTGCCTAATATTTCTTCCTTTTTTAAATCTAGATTAAACTCATACGTAGGGTTTACTTCAAGATAACGATAGTCATATGGTTTACCATCCTTATCATAGATTATTTCCATAAGGACGAAACCTTCGGCCATGTTAGTAAATAACATCCTGTAGCGTTCTTCACTTTTCCGTTGAGCTTCTTCTGCCCGCTTGTACTTTGTCGTCTCACGCAATGAGATAACCAGGCCAGTTACATTTCCGCAGCTATCCTTGACTGGAGTAAGGCTAGAGTCCCAATAGGTGATTCCTCGCTCGGGCTGATCGGGAAAGAAAAAAGGTTTGTCCTTATAGAATACACCCTCACCGGTATCTCTGACTTTCCGGAAAATTGCCTCGTTTTCTTCATGAGGATATAATATGAAATGATTCTTGCCGACCATATCCTCGGGTTTCATCATGCACGTCTCAGCATAGGCAGGATTTACCCATACAAAGTTGAACTGGAGATCGAGAAAAGCCAGCATAACATCAGTAGTTTGCAGGACGCTTGCAAGCAGGCTTCTCTCACGGCTAAGAGCCTCTTCTGCCTTTTTGTGTTCGGTGATATCTTGGAAATAAACTAAAATGCCTTCTTTGGATGGGAATACTCGGAATTGGTGCCAGAGGTCTTTAAAGACTGCATGCATCTCGAATGCTTGCTGCTGCCTTTCCTGCATCGCTTTACGGAAATTGACCTCAAGATCAGTGCCTACGAGCTGGGGATATATCTCCCAGAGTTGCCGCCCAATAAGGTCCTCTGATATTAGTTTTAGATAGGAGGCAGCTTGGGAATTAACATAAGTTAAGCGCCAATTATGGTCTAAGATACAGAAGCCATCACTTATACTTTCGAGTACTTCGGATAGCTGCTGCGAATTGGAAGCGAGCATTCCTTCCGCTCTCTTGAATTCAAGAATCTCGGCACGCAAGTCTTGATTGGCTTTTTCCAGTTCAACTATCCTTTTTTGCATCTGGATCTCCATTCCATCCCTGTCCCGAAGGTCAAAAAAAGTCATAATTCCTCAGTCTTACTTTAAAGCAGACATTAATACTTCCATCAAATACCTTTGTATCTGATCCTTTGTCTAACAGAATCGACACAAAATAATTTCAGGCAAGCTTCTAAAGGTATCAAATATAAGTTAATTCTT
>CAZCKG010000156.1:1761-5485 GCA_964498825.1 uncultured Methanosarcinales archaeon | reverse complement strand
GTTTCATAGGAGGTGTTTCCGCATTTGGGGCAAGTGAAGTGAATATTTTTGCTCATTTTTAGGGCCTCATTGTGATTTTTTGGATTGTTGAAAAGAGTTGGGATAGTTTTACTCTTTCGATATTTAATTGTGTTGCGGAAGATCAAAATATATATAGAGAAATAAAATATACAACAATCAACTATGCAGAAATAGAGTTAAATCTTATCGTGAGCGAGAATAGCGATAATAGTATCTGACACTAAAATCGGCAAGCTTGAAGGAAAAAATAAGACTTGAATCCTACTGACTCCTATTTCCTGCTGATTCCTATTTCCTACTGACTTCTATTTTGAAGGGGAAGAAGCCGGACAGAAGAATAGCGTAGGAAAGCGATATTACTGAGTGGACTATGAAAATAAAAGCTATAGTTGCAATTGCCCTTATCATCTCTGCTGCTTTAATGGCTGCACGAGTAGCTCCAGGAAACAATGCTGAGCAGTTCAGGGAAGGAAAATACATTCACATAGACAGCATGGTAATGCAGTTTAAGAAAGCTGATGCAACTGTTGATATAAAATATCATCTCAGCCCCTTCGCCCAGGCATACATATTCCTATTTGGCAGCAAGAATCTGGGGCCTAAAATCAAGGAAATCTTTTCTGAATTTCCGGAAGTGGAGATCCAGAAGATAGGAGGATCAAGTGCTTCCCTTCAGATGTTGAATGTTTCCAGAAAAAGTGACATTTATTACCTGCATGAGCCTCAAGAATTTAAGGTGCAGGTGGATACCCTTACTATTATTTACCCTGACGGCTCCAGAAGAAGCAGTGAGCATGCAAAATCCACTCCCCCGATCTTTTATGAGACCAACCCAAAACCTGTTTCATCCTCAGATCAGTAAGCTTTAAAGCTCAACAGTTAGCTTTGAAGCTCTACAGTTGACTTTAAAGCTCTATAGTTGGCTTTAAAGCTCTAGTATTTATAAAAGATTTGTTAGATGTCCTTTCTAAATTCTTCTTCTCTCCCTTTAACTGCCTTATTTACTTTTACTGCTCTATTTATCATATAAAGCAATTTTCTTCCTTTTGGAAGAACCAAATGTCCATTTGAGGATATTACTTTGATAAGAAATCACAAAAAGGAAATTATATTCAAAATTCAGGAATATATATTTAACAATAGAAACATAATTTTCTTTGATAGCAATGGGAAGATTCACACTAAAATGCTTGAAGTGCGGAACAGAATACGGTCAAACATACAGACTCAACTGTGAGAACGATGATTCACTTCTGAGGGCGGATTACAGCGAAAAAAAGCTGGAGTTAAGAAAACAGCCCGGAATCGGAAGGTTCCATTCCTGGCTTCCTATTCAGGAAGAGCTTACTACAGATGCCGGGCCTATCACCTATAAAAGTGAAACTCTTGCCAGAGAACTCGGGCTTTCAAATCTTTACATAGGTTTCAGCGGATACTGGCCCGAAAGAGGGGCTTTTATCAAAACCTGCAGTTTTAAAGAACTCGAAGCTTACCCTACTATGCAGCTTCTAAAAGAAAGCGGGGGAAAAGCCATCGTCCTTGCCTCTGCAGGCAACACAGGAAGAGCTTTTGCCCATGTCTCGGCTTTGACAGGAACGGATGTTTACATAGTGGTGCCTGAGTCCGGAATTTCAAAGCTCTGGCTGCCTGAAGAACCTACCGAATCAATTCATCTCATTGGCATGAGCCCTGGAAATGATTATACTGATGCTATCAACCTTGCAGGAAGGGTTGCAAAACTCCCGGGCATGATTTCCGAAGGAGGAGCCAGAAATGTCGCCAGGAGGGAAGGAATGGGCACTGTAATGCTGGATGCGGCAGTAACTATAGGAAAGATGCCTGACCATTACTTCCAGGCAGTCGGCAGCGGAACTGGAGGAGTTTCAGCATGGGAAGCCTCATTACGCTTAAGAGCTGATGGGCGATTCGGACAAAAGCTTCCTAAACTTCAGCTTTCCCAGAACCTGCCTTTTGTCCCAATGTATAATGCCTGGCAGGAAAAAAGAAGGCAAATTATTCCCGAGCTTGACATGAAAGATGCAAAGAGACAGATAGAAGAAACTTATGCTACTGTACTTACGAATCGGGCTCCCCCATACGGAGTTACAGGCGGACTCTATGATGCGCTTGTCGAGACCGACGGGATAATGTACGCAATTACTAAAGAAGAAGCTCTTGAGGCTAAAACCCTATTCGAATCCCTTGAAGGAATAGATATCCTGCCTCCTTCAGCAGTTGCAGCAGCTTCTCTCATGAAAGCCGTGGAAGCCGGAAATGTCGGGAGAGACGAAACCATTCTTCTTAATATTGCAGGTGGAGGGTATAAGCGCCTGAAAGAAGATTTCACACTTTACCAGATAAAGCCGGTAGCTACTGCAAGAAATCCTGATATCCCCTTAGAAGATCTTAATCTATGATGCAGAATTCTAATCTAAATGCAAAGAACAACTAAATGCAGAAAACACAGCTAAATGCAGAAAGCATATCTAATTCAGAAAGCGCAGCTAAACATGAAAAATCAGCTAAACTCATAGAGCACGGCAAAATACGAGAGAAATAGAAGAAAAATAGGAATTCAAGGAGCTATGTGCGTGGCAAGTCCGGAAGAAAAAGTTATAGAAATCATGAAAAAAGAAGGTATTGACCTTGCTGCAACTTTACCATGTGACAGAATCAAGAACCTTCTCCCTCTTGTTTCAAAAGATTTTCCAGAAATAAAGTTAACAAGAGAAGAAAACGGCGTGGGGATTTGTGCAGGGGCCTATCTTGCAGGGGGAAAGCCCTTAATGTTGATCCAGAGTACAGGGCTCGGAAATATGATTAATGTCCTTGAATCCCTGAATGTAATATGCAAAATTCCTTTACCTATCCTGACAAGCTGGCGCGGGGTTTATGGCGAAGGTATTGAAGCACAAATTCCCCTCGGAGTCCATCTCCCGGATATCTTGAAAGGGGCAGGACTGGAGTATACAATAATTGAAGAACCTGAAAAGCTTCCTCTGATCGAAAACGTAATAAGAGACGCTTTTGAAAACTTAAGACCGCACGTAGCCCTTATTTCTCCAAAAGTTTGGGAGGATTCTGACTGCTGTGCCTGGGAAGCTGCAGGGATGCCGAAAAAACCGGAAGCTATGGAAAGGACATGCAGGTTTGGTTTTACAACGGAAACTCTCAAGCCGCTAATGCTAAGGAATGATGCAATTTGTGCAGTTGCATCCCAGCTTGAGGATGAAATTACAGTAACAAATCTCGGAGTTCCCTGTAAGGAACTTTATGCCTGTAAGGATAGGGATCTCAACTTTTACATGTTTGGTTCTATGGGACTTGTCTCTTCCATAGGTCTTGGTCTTGCCCTCCGCTCCGAGAGGACAGTAGTTTCCTTTGACGGAGATGGAAGCTTGCTGATGAACCCCAATGCTCTTCTTGAAATTGCAAAAGAAGCTCCTAAAAATCTGATAATCGTTTGCCTTGATAATGGAGCCTACGGATCCACAGGTTCACAGGAAACCTGTGCCCTTCGCTATATTGACCTCGAGATCTTTGCAAACGCCTGCGGAATCCAGAATACAGCTAAAGTGAATACTAAAGAAGGATTGCTTGAAACTTTTAGGCATTTTCGTGCGAAGGGGGAGCTTTCTTTTATCCATGTAATCCTGAAGCCAGGAAACACAAAAGCTCCCAATATTCCTCTGAGCCCTGAAGA
>CAZCKG010000156.1:0-1661 GCA_964498825.1 uncultured Methanosarcinales archaeon | reverse complement strand
CTGAATGACCCTGTGAGAATCTTTCCTTTAAGCTCTTCAGCAGCTCTCAATGCTCTTATACGATCTGACTGGCGCAATGTTACTTTAATATCTCTCAGGCAGCCACCAGTTGTACATTTAACTGAACCCAGGTTTGCACTGAATGCTTTCCCCCTGCATCTTGAGATACAGAGTCCGCAATTAAAGCAAAGTTCCTCGCTGTGTGCAGCTCCGTTTTCCCCTTTGCTTACAGCACCCATGGGACAGGCTTCCATAACATAACAATCTGCACAGTCAATGCAATTTTCTGGTTCATACCTTACTTTGAGATCTACATTATCCCAGACGTCCCCGTAGGTAATCTCACAAAGAGGAATTCTGCCTGCAAGGTCTACTAGCTTGAGCGGGATTTCCCTGTCCAGCTTCAGGATATTTTCCAGCATTCCTTCGTGAAGGATCGGGATTGGAACCGCCCAGGTGTTGATGATCTCCGGACCGGCAGATGTTACAAAACCTCCCATATATTCAGGAATCATGTCATGCATATCCGCAAAGCCCGTCAGGTTAGGATTCTCTGGAACACTTCTGGTGCCTGCACCCGTAACAAATCCATCTGCACCATTGAGAAGTACTCTTGTCCCGATTCCTATAGTTTCGAGTTTGGGGTCGTTTTCAATAGGGTTTAACTCACCGCAGCCACAAAAAGTCATTTCTTTAAACTCACCTTCAAAAGGCAGAGCGTGAAAAATAGTTTTTATAGGCTCTTTTCCGGGATTAACAAATGCCCGGTAATTCTTGAACGCATGTCTTGTAGCATGGAGTTTTGCGAAGGGAATCTCAGAGAGCTTCGTATTCACTGAGAAGTGATTTCCTTCACTGGTAGTTACATCTACTTTGATTGTTTTTCCTTCTACCATTTCCCGGAATAAGTGCCCGCCTCCGTATCCGGGATCAATCTCACTGTGAGCTGTTCCAAGCACGATAAGGTCCAGAACTCCAAGCCTTTCATTCGGGCAGGGACCGACAACTGCCGGTACACCGTTCAGCAGGACTTTAGAAGCTTTAATGAATGAGTCGGGTTCGGAAACTTTGAACGAAAACACTGCATATGTTCCGCTCATAATGCCGCGAGTTGCAGTAGTCACCACATCTACATCTTCAACCCTTATTTCCTCCCCTGCACGTACTTTCGCACAAATCTCTGCAGCCGTAAGAACCACAGCATCTCCAGTATCAATTTTAGCCTGGATTTCCGGGATTGTACGACACTTTTCTGTAGTATTGAATTCTCCGTTCATGTTACCCTCAGCCGGAATATTGAGTTTATTCTATTTTAGAGGCTTGTTCATTCTATTTAGATTGCAAGGCATTAAAAATGAGACTTAAAAACAAATAAAAGTGAATCATAAGCAGTAAATTGAAAGATTTTTGAGAAATGAATAGAAAATAAACTTTAAGCCAGGAGGCGTTGAGAGGTTGAGACTAGAGTGAAAAACAGGCAACAAAACATATAAAATTTTTATTTTTTTGAGGATGATTCGAGTGGAAAAAGCCTGGATCACCCAAAACTTATATAAATGATGATGCGTACTATGGAGTTGCACTTTGGTGCGAAAAACGGAAGCAACAACATGGGCTCGTGGTCTAGACGGTTATGACGTCGCCTTGACATGGCGGAGGTC
>CAZCKG010000155.1:0-5496 GCA_964498825.1 uncultured Methanosarcinales archaeon | reverse complement strand
TGTCTTAGAAAAGAAATTGCACTTTTATAATAAGGGAATAATCCATTGCAAGAAATTTTATATCTTTTGAAAATAATATATAATGTGTACGCGAAAATCATATTTTAATAATGAGTTACTGACAGGCTTTCTGTCTGATTGTCTTTTATTAGAGGGGGAAAATATACGGATTTCAAAAAATTATTTAAGAATAAAAGTGGAGTATCACCTGTTCTTGGTGTCATTATGATGCTTGCAATAACTGCAATCCTCGTTGCAATAGGTGTATCAAGTGTTGCCAATATGGAGCCTACCTCTTCTTTATCAGGGGTCAGTATTGGAATTACAGCAAATTATACTGCTACTGAAACTGCCCCCGCATCTGTAAAACTCGAACACCTTGATGGAGATCCGATTGAATTTGGAGATTCAACATTAACGAAAATTACAGCGTCTCTTAATGGAGGCGAGACTGTTATAATTAACGCTACCTGTATTAACACTTTGAGTATAGGTGATGTCAGGATTCTTCCTCTAACATCGGATGGCACTACAAATGCTTTTGGAAAAGGCCCGGTGTCTGGTGATACTGTCACTATTAAAATCGTCGATCTGAAGGCAAATCAAATCATAAGCGACAGTGATGTTATGTTCTGAACATAATTTCTCTGTAAACAGGTGTCGAAAAAAGTTCCATGGAATTTCAGACAGAACTCGAATCCAACCAGTTAAACTGTGTTTGAATCAAGCCTGTCAAACTGTATACGACCTGCATCCTTTCTTACGCACACAAAAGCTACACGACAAAGCCGAAGAAGCAGGGTATATGTGTACTGGATCCCGGTTTGCCTTAAAGAAGGAGAAGAAGAAGTATGTAATGTTTTTATACAGCAAATAGGAACCATACTCCATAGAAGTGTGATGTATATCCTGTGGAAATAATTAAAGATTATGAGATATATTAACAATTAAATATTCCTTAATTGGTAGCCTACCTGATTGGATAATGGGTCACTGACTCAGAAGATTAGAGCAGACAATTACTAAAGACTGGCTCTAAGTCAGTAACCCATGTAAGAGTAGTAAGGAATGTTACTAACGATTCAACTGTATAATCAGCGCACTTTTAAACAGTTTCAACACCTATCCTCTGCACCTGTGTTGCTGTCTGCAATGCTGCGTGACGAGCCTGGATGATTGTTTTTGCAGTGCAAATTGACTTAACTGCATCAATGCAAATATTCAGGTTGCTACCTAATTCATTTACAGCGTCCTGTTTTTCGGGATCTTGAATTCCATCATCAATTTCAATCACGATTTTTTCCATCTCTGTCACAAGTGTATTGATTATCGAATCACAGGCTTCTAATGTGTGATATTGTTGGTCTTTGGACGACAATATATCCTCACAAAATTGCATTTTTTTCATGTTTTTAGCAGCGACTGCAACTATAAAGTGAACTTCCTCAAGACTGCACATTATTACCACTCCTCAATTTTTATATTTTAAAGTGCTGTCTGAAAAATTGTTTACAAACGCACTCCTTTATATGACTGAGTTATAAGAATTACCAACTACGTCTAAATATAGACATACATGAATATAAACATACTTATATAATATTTTTAAACTATAGTGGCAAAAAATAGAATCAATGATAGGTGAGGAATAGTAAACATTAGCTCGCCAAATTGATGCAAGCGTAATGCTATTGTCCGGTTGTATTATCTCGCTTTACATACTGACCAGTTACTGGACCATATGTCCATGTTTTCTTTTTAACGGGCTCATTTCTTCGATTTTCCCCTGTTTTAACCCTAATAATTTTTCTCTTGAATTATCATATGAAAATTGTTAAAACGGTCTTGAGTATCTTATCAGTTTCTAGTAAATGTTCATTACTAATCTGAAGAACAATCACGGGGAGAGTTTCAGTAGAAAACCTGTCAATATGAGGGCTAAAACTATCACAGCAATAATACTTCCGGTAGACTTTATTGAAATCCCTGTTTTCAGGCTCTGTATCCAGCCTGACATTTTGGAGTATATATTTGATTCAGACTTAGATCCTTGTTCAGTTATTGGTTTGATTGCAGTATTGAATATAGGGTTACCATTTTTGTCCTTTGAATCTACAGAAGCTTTGGACTCATTTCTTGCATATGGTATTGTCTTGATACGGTAGTTGTTCATTTGTTTTGCAGAGTCCTCAATGGTATTCTGAAGAGGTCCTTCAATATTTTTTGCAATTTCATTCAGTTCCTTAAATAATTCAGTAAAAGCTGTCTTGTCAATCTCTGTGGTAGATTCAGTGCCATTTTTTGGAAAATATTCTTTGAAACCAGGATTATTAAGTTCTTTCTTACTGTTAATTTTCTCAATTTCCTCTATATGTGCCATCAAACTATACAGAGATTTTATAAAGCTTTCTGCTTTTAAGTCCAAGTTATATATTTTTCCCGATTTTTGAAGGTCTTCTTTCCACTTCTTAAACCGGTCTTCATTTTTATGAATATTTTGTTGTGTAATTCCAGTAAGTAGGTAATCAAGCATGTCAGATAGACACGACATCGACATTGAGCAGGCGTTTCTAGTTTGCTTATCTTTCAGAGCTGTCTCTGCAACTATTTTATAGCATAGGGATGCATCAGCTATGCTGTTTACGGTTTTCTTAAACATCTCAACATTATAAGATAGTTGTAAATCAAGGTTTATGATCTTAGACCTACCTTTAAGCGTATATCCTTTGGTCAAAAAGATACTTTTAAATTTCTCTCCTGCATGTTTGCCTGCTTCAATATATCTGTCCCCTGAGAGTTCAGCATATTCACTACTTTTGTTATATTCTTTTGAATTACAATATTTATTGGCCAAGTCTTCGTAAACCCATGCAAGAGCAAGGTTTTCTTTGATAGTATCTCCTTTTTCTCTAAAGAGATTGGATGCAAGCTTCATTTCTTCAACTGCTTCAATCTCCAGATTCCTATAGAACAAAAGCAAACTGTAAGCACCATGTATTCCTGGTTTTGAAGGATCTGATTCGATCGCTGCTTTAATTTGTTTTTCTGCTTCTTCCAGCCTTCCAGCTTCTAAAAGGAGGTTTCCGTAATTCGAATGTACACGGATATTTTTTGGGTCTATTTCGAGAGCAAGCTTATAATGTTTTTCAGCCTCTTCAGACCTTCCCCTATGTTTAAGAAAATTTCCGTAACTGTAGTGAGTGGCCAGATGTTCAGGATTAGCTTTCAGAGCGAAAATAAACTGTTTTTCAGCTTTTTCCGCCTGTCCGGTTTCTGAGAGAAAGAGGCCGTAATTGCAGTAAATATCTGCATTCTTTGGGTCGATTTTCAGAGCAAGTTTATAATGTTTTTCGGCCTCTTCAGGCCTTCCCATCTGTTTAAGGAGATTCCCGTAGTTCCCGTGTGTATTAACATTCTTCGGATCAATTTTGAGAGCAAGCTTATACTGTTTTTCAGCCTCTTGCAACCGGCCCATTTGTTTTAGGAGAATACCATAATTGTAAAGGGTGGCTACATGTTTAGAATCTGATTCGAGAGCAAGCTTGTACTGTTCTTCAGCTTCTTTCATCCTGCCCATTTTTTTAAGAAGAAGGCCATAGTTATAATGAGCGTCTGTGTGCCTGGGGTCGAGTTCAAGAGCAAGTCTAAACTGCATTTCGGCTTTTTCCGGCAGCCCCATTTCTGAAAGAAGAAGGCCGTAATTATGATGGGTGGCTAGATGTTTCGGATCGTTTTCAAGAGCAAGCTCATACTGTTTTTCTGCCTGATATTGTTTTCCTATTTCCGAAAGAAGGATCCCGTAGTTTGATAGAGTAGCTACATGTTTTGGATCTATCAGTAAAGCAAAATTATATTGCTCTTCAGCCTCTTGCAGGCGTCCCGTCTCCGCAAGAAGGAGCCCATAATTGTAACGAATATCTACATTTTTAGGATCAGTTTCGAGAGCGAGCTTATATTGTCTTTCTGCCTCTTTCCGCTTTCCCATTTGTTTAAGGAGATTTCCGTAATTGTGATGGGTGGCTACTTGTTTAGGGTCAGTTTCTAGAGCAAGTTCATACTGTTTTTCTGCCTTTCCCAGCTGCCCCATTTTTGAAAGAAGAAAGCCATAGTTTGAGTGAGCGGCTGCATGTTTAGGATTAGCTAACAAGGCAAGCTTATATTGTTTTTCAGCTTCTTCAAGTCGCTTCATTTCCATGAGGAGAAGCCCGTAATTGTAACGAATATCTGGATTCTTTGGAACAATTTCCAGAGCAAGCCTGTATTGCTCCTCGGCTTCTTCCAGCTTTCTCATTTTTAAAAGGAGAATTCCGAAGTTTAAATGAATTTCTGCGTTCTTCGAGGCAATTTCCAGAGCCAGCCTGTACTGTTCCTCTGCCTCTTTCAGCCTTCCTGTTTCCGAAAGAAGAAGACCATAGCTGAAATGAGTTGCTACATGTTTCGGATCGCATTCCAGAGTAAGTTTATACTGTATTTCAGCTTCTTCTTTTTTTCCCATTTCCGTGAGAAGATTTCCATAACTGTAACGGGCTGTTACGTGTTTCGGATTGGATTTCAAAGCAAGTTGATACTGTTCTTTAGCTTTTTCCTGCCTCTTTAATTCTAAAAGAAGAAGGCCGTAATTGTAATGAGTTTCTGCATCGCTGGGATTAGCTTCCAGAGCAAGTTTATAATGCTTTTCAGCCTCATACGGTCTATCCATCTTTATAAGTAGATTTCCGTAATTTGCGTGGAGGTGAGCATCACTGGGGTCAGCTTCCAGCCCAAGCTTATATTGTTCTTCAGCTTTTTCCGGTTTCCCTTTTTCTGAAAGAAGAAGTCCGTAATTTGAGCGAGCAGCTGTATGTCTTGGGTTTGCTTCCAGAGCCAGTTTATACTGTTTTTCTGCCTTTTCCGGCTGTCCTGTCTCCAGAAGGAAAAGTCCATAATGGTAATTAGCATCTGCATTATCCGGATCAAGTTCAAGAGCTGCTTTAAACTGCTCTTCTGCCGCTTCCGGGCGTCCCATTTCCACAAGGAGATTCCCATAATTTAAGTAAATACCTATATTAGTAGGATCGATTTTCGAAGCGAACTTGTACTGTTCTTCGGCCTCTTTCGTTCTACCCATCTTTTTAAGAAGAGTTCCGTAGTTATAATGAGTTGATACGTTAAACGGATCAATTTCCAGAGCCATCTTGTACTGCTTTTCGGCTTCTTCCAGCCATTCCATGAAAAAAGCAGCCACTCCCACATTATAGTGAGCAGTTGCCTTAACATCTCCTACAGCCAGAAGTGAAGCTGCTTTTGCATATATGTAAGCCAAACTGTACTTTTCTTTCGATCCGTAAATGTTGCACATATGAAGCAAGAAGCTGGCAGGAACCGAATTCTTTCTAGAATAGTAAGCCAAAACGTCAGCTGCTCCCTCGAAATCCCCATTATTGGATCTCACATGTTTAGCTACAACCTGTACGAGTTTACTTGCCTGCTCTTCCTCCATAACCAAAAACCAACCCG
>CAZCKG010000154.1:0-5503 GCA_964498825.1 uncultured Methanosarcinales archaeon | reverse complement strand
GAAATAAGAAAAGATTAAAAGAAAAAAGTTCCTTGCGGTTTGCCTTAAGAAAGCAACACTCAGGAACTTATAGGGTTATTAAAATCATCCAGACGAGTCTGCTTTTTTCTGCAATTTTCCCCAGGGATTTCCACAGGGTACTCCCCAGTAAGGCAACCAATGCACATATTACTTTTATCGCACTCTAAAGCCCGCATAAGCCCGTCAATACTGAGATATCCTAAGGAATCAGCATTAATGAGGCCTTCTACCTCTTTTACGGTCTTGTAGGAGGCTATAAGTTCCTGTCTGGTAGCCATGTCAATTCCCAGGTAGCAGGGGGCAATAATTGCAGGACTTCCTACTCTGGCATGAATCTCGGAGGCACCTGCCCGCCTAACCATGTCTATAATCCTTCTGGAAGTTGTACCTCGAACAATACTGTCGTCAACAAGGACTACACGCTTGCCTTTAATATTGTCCTGAATTGCGTTCATTTTGAGTCTTACTGCAGTCTCACGCATTTCCTGTCCAGGGAGGATAAATGTACGTCCTATATAACGGTTTTTCATCAAACCTTCCAGATATTTGGTTCCTGATTCCCGGGCATAACCAATTGCTGAGGTAATCCCGGAGTCAGGCACAGGAGAAACAACATCTGCCTCAACAGGGTGTTCTCTGGCGAGTTCCCTTCCTATATTTTCCCGCACTTTGTAGACCAGTTTCCCGTCAATAACAGAGTCAGGCCTTGCAAAGTAAATGAACTCAAAAACACAGTGTGCTGGATGAGGTTCATTTCCTATCTGGTGGCTCTCAAAAACTTTGCCATCAAAGACAACTACCTCGCCTGGCTTGACATCTCTGATTAAAGTGCCATTTAAAGTATCAAGAGCTACACTTTCCGAAACGACAGCATAACCTCCATCAACTTCTCCAAAACAGAGGGGTTTGAATCCAAAAGGATCTCTGACAGCATACAGAATTCCGTCTACATGGATAACCAGAGAATAAGAGCCAACAAGTTTTCGCATCACGTTCCTGATTGATTCCACAGGTTCGTGTTTTATAAGCTCTTTTACAAGGAGGTGACCAACGACTTCAGTATCGGAATCACTTATGAAAATTCGACCCTCGCACTCCAGCTCATCCTTGAGGGCTTTGGCATTCACCAGGTTCCCATTATGAGCAATTGCAACTGTTCCTCCTTTAAAATTAAGGATAAAGGGCTGGCAGTTTTCTATCTTTGATCCGCCTGTAGTTGAGTAGCGAACGTGCCCTACTCCTACATTTCCGATCAGGCGTCCCAGAGAATCTTTGTTGTACACGTCAGGCACAAGCCCCATGCCTTTGATAGACTTAGGGGAAGTCCCGTCATATACCATTATGCCGGTTGACTCCTGTCCCCTGTGCTGAAGAGCATAAAGAGCGTAATAAAGCTTGAATGCGACAGTATTGGATTGAGGCCTGTCGCCTGGAAGAATTATGCCTGCGACACCGCATTCTTCTTTCAATTTTGACCTCCGGTGCAGGTAAAAAATAGAGAAAATGGAACAGACAAATTTAATACTTGCACTTTGCCTGCCACTTATAAGATCTCATGCGGGATGTCTTTCCAAAGCCGCATGAAGTACACTGTTTTGTATGCACGTTTAAAGAAACGCTCCCACAGCGCCTGCATTTGGCGTGTGTGCGCTTCTGCCTTTTTCCCATTGATGCCGTACCTTTACTCATTCATAAATCTCCTGATAAGAATCAATTGTATCTGAGAAATACTCGATAATCTTAAGCGATTTCGTTTTTCTGAATTTACTCTTTGCGGCCAGTCACAATACTCCTGTTGCTAACCGAGGCTAACGATAATAGATGAAGTGCTTGATATAGATTACGGAGATACGTATACCACGTTATCACCTCGAATAACGACACTGCTGAATTTACTTACTACTTCTCCTTCTCTTAATTCTTCAGCATTGTCAAGTACGAGGTTCATGTGAATATCGTATCCTTTAAGCTCACCTCTAAACTCACGTGCGCCTTTCAATCTAACGATTACAGGTGTGTCCAGTGCATTGTTTAAAATATCCAGAGGTCGGTTTGCCATCCTTACAATCCCCTTAAAACATTATGAATCAAGTCATTATCTATATCATTATAAATAGTTAATCCAGATTTAAACTGATCGCCGCGCTTAAATGTTTGATTATTTGAATCAAACTCGCAAATACAATATATAAACTTATCGAAGAAATATGTTATTTTTAATTTTTTTAAATACTTGAGTATTATCACGAATCACCCTTCAAGAACTCCTTTGGGGGGGAAAGATACAATATCAATCAAGCACTTCCATCTCAGTAAGTCTAATAATATATTTCTGCAAATCGGTTTCTTCAGAGAAACTAGATAAATTTCTACAACTGATTGTCTACAACTGATTAATAAATTTTATACAATTGACTCCTCAAGAGATAATAAAAGTTTCTCTGAAGGCATATTATTGAATTAACTAACATAGAAGAAAATAGTTTCGGAAGAACTGAAAAAATAAAGAGACGAAAATATGACAGAAAATGCCCTGACAATAAGAAACCCTATTGTTATGACTATTGCAGGTTCAGATTCCGGAGGTGGAGCCGGGATTGCTGCGGATTTGAAAACTTTTGCCGCTCTTGGGGTGCATGGGACCTTCGCCATTACATCTGTTACTGCGCAGAATACTACAGGTGTTATCGAGACCTTTGATCTTCCTCCTTCAGCTGTTGCTAGCCAGATAGATGCTGTCTGTGCGGATATGGATGTCAAGTGGGCAAAAACAGGAATGCTCGCCTCGTCAGATATCGTCAGAGAAGTTGCAAAACAGGTAAGAAAGCATGAACTTTCCCTCGTACTTGACCCTGTAATGGCTGCTGAAGCCGGAGGAAGTCTGCTCCGAAAAGAAGCTCTTTCTGTTCTTATTGAAGAATTACTCCCTATCTCTAAAGTTACCACCCCCAATGCATCTGAAGCTGGTGCAATTGCCGGTATGCCTGTCAAGACTCCTGATGATGCAAGAATTGCAGCCAGGAAAATAGCAGATCTTGGTGTCGAGGCTGTCATTGTTACAGGAGGGCATATTGATGCCACTGACCTGCTCTATGAAGCCAGTTCGGATACTTTTACCCGTATTCCTGGAACTTTTGTCAAAGGAGGGACCCACGGTTCGGGATGCACTTATTCTGCGGCAATGACAGCCTTTCTTGCATGTGAGAAAAACCTGGAAGTAGCAGCACAAGAATCAAAGAAATTTGTAGTGCAGGCAATCCTGAAGAGCCGGCCTGCGGGCAGGGGAGTAAGTCCAGTCAATCCATTGGGAACAACCCTTGAGGAAAAAGAACGTTACCTTGCCTTAAGAAATTTAAAAGAGGCTGTTTCGATTCTTGAGGAAAGCCCTGATTTTTCAAAACTCATACCTGAAGTAGGCTGCAATATAGGAATGGCAATTCGTGGTGCAGAAAGCTTTGAAGACGTTGCAGCTGTGGAAGGTAGAATTGTAAGACTAAAAGGAAAGGCAGTTCCTGTAGGTTGTGCTGTTTTTGGAGCCAGCAGACATGTCGCAAGAATTATCCTCTCTGCCCTTCGCTACGACCCTGAGATAAGAGCTGCAATTAATATAAGATATTCTGCAAAAAACCTCTCCTTATGTAGAGAAGCCGGACTCAGTATTTCTTCCTTTGACAGAGATAAAGAACCTGAGAACGTCAGTACCATGGACTGGGGCACTGCCGAAGCTATCAAAAAATACGGAAGCGTACCGAAAGTAATTTATGATAAAGGAGGTGCAGGAAAAGAACCTATGATCCGCCTTCTTGGTAAAGATGCCGTTGAAGTAGTAAAGCTTGCTGTTAAACTCGCGGAAAAGCTAGAGTGATAAATAGCAAATCTGTAGCATTGTCCTGTAGATCTGTCGTTTTATAAGATCTGTGCTGCGTATCTTAGTATATAGTTTGTAAGCTCTCAGCATAGTCGTTTCGAGATCATCCTTTTCAGAACCAGATTTTGGTTCTGCCTTTTCTTCTTTTTTATATTCAGGTTATCCATAAACAATCCACCTCTTTTAAAAATTTAGTTTATTGGAATGTGCATAAGTGAGATGTGAAGACTGAATCTGCAAAGCAAGTAACACTTAAATACGTCTAGGTACGATTTTGTGCATATACGACAGAAGGAGAAAATCTATGGAACAAACAAAGATTATTTTAGACGAAAATGAAATGCCGAAACAATGGTATAACGTCCTTTCAGACTTATCTTCTCCTATTGACCCTCCTCTTGACCCAAGGACCTGGGAGCCTATAAGCCCGGATGCACTTGAGCCGATTTTTCCAAAAGAACTCATCAAACAGGAGATGAGTGATCAGAGGTTTATAGATATCCCTGATGAAATCCTTGAAATATACAGGCTATGGAGGCCCAGTCCTCTCTTCAGGGCACACAGGCTGGAAAAAGTTCTCAAAACGCCTGCAAAGATCTACTACAAATATGAAGGTGTGAGCCCTGCCGGCAGCCACAAAACAAATACCTCCATTGCTCAGGCTTACTATAATATGAAAGAAGGAACAGAGAGGATTACAACTGAAACCGGAGCAGGGCAGTGGGGGAGCGCACTTTCGCTTGCTTGCAACTACTTCGATCTTGAATGCAAAATCTATATGGTCCGTTCCAGCTACTATCAGAAACCTTACAGAAAATCTCTTATGACAGTCTGGGGAGGAAATGTTGTGCCTTCACCCAGTCCGGATACGGAATTCGGGAGAAAGATTCTTGAAGAGCAGCCAGATACTCCCGGAAGCCTGGGAATAGCGATCAGTGAAGCTGTAGAAGATGCAATTGCTCACGATAATACCAAATACTCTCTTGGAAGTGTGCTCAACCATGTTGTGCTTCACCAGACAGTAATCGGGACCGAGAGCAAAAAGCAGCTTGAGCAGGTAGAAACCTACCCTGATATTGTTATAGGCTGCTGCGGAGGAGGAAGCAACCTTGGTGGAATAGCTCTTGAATTCATTAAGGACAGAATTGAAGGAAAAGGCAATACACGAGTTATTGCAGTTGAACCAACATCCTGTCCTACTCTGACAGAAGGGGAGTATAAATATGACTTCGGGGACACAGCTGAAATGACCCCACTTCTAAAAATGTATACTCTGGGTCATAAATATACGCCTCCTGCTATCCATGCAGGTGGACTTCGCTATCATGGAGACTCTCCAATAATAAGTAAGCTCTGTGCAGAAGGGCTTATTGAAGCTGTTTCATATGACCAGTATCCTGTATTTGATGCAGCTGTGCAGTTTGCCAGGACTGAAGGTATAGTTCCTGCTCCGGAATCATCTCATGCCATCCGCTGTGCAATTGATGAAGCTCTTAAGTGCAGACAGACTGGAGAAGAAAAAACAATTTTATTTAATCTGAGCGGGCATGGGCACTTTGATATGAGCTCATATGACAAATATTTTAGCAAAGAGCTTGTATGAAAAATCTAAAA
>CAZCKG010000153.1:0-5506 GCA_964498825.1 uncultured Methanosarcinales archaeon | reverse complement strand
TTTCAAGTGATGGTAAAGTTGTCAATCAGCATTTTGGAAAGGCATCTCGCTTTTACATATTTGAGGTCGATTGCGGCAATTTACAATTCATAGAAATTAGAGAGACTACACCCTTATGCGGCTCGTCCGAACACGGGAATTCAGATGAGGTCTTGAGCAGAACAATTTCCTTGATTTCGGACTGTAAGGCTTTGCTCTGCGCCAGAATCGGAAGCAGACCACAGGAAGAATTAAGAAAAAATGGAATCAAACCGATAGAAGTTTCATGTTTTATTGATGAAGCCTTAAACAAAATATCTGCATTTGAATGATCTAAAGATTAGATCTTCTATTAAACCCCATTATCCCTTTATATTCTATCTAATTTCACATATAAGACATTCATTCGTTATTCAACTTTTTTCGGCTTTTAGTGATTCTTGATAAGTGATCTGAACTTTCCCTCCTTAATTTTAATTAAAATTTAATCTATAAGATACTTTGAGATCGATACAGTAGTAGATCTTTTAGAAGATCGAATATTCACTCATTTTACCAGGAAAAACCTCTCTTTAATATATCGCGAATATCATACAAATAAAATACAAAGGTAAGTCGTATAAATAAAGCATAGAGGTAAACACTTTCCGGTATTGCCCCTCTGAATTTACGTATCTTACTAAATTGAGGGCAGGTTTTCATGCTTACCTGAAAACTAGCGTGCCAAATTTTTCCTGCCCAACCAGATGACTGTGACAGCATCTGCACCGGTATAAATAGTGCTAATTTAATACTGCCATATTTCCAATTGATATTCCGGTGTCAACAATGGAGGTATTAATACAGTCAATTACGGACAATACTGTAAGGCTTTCAAATACTTCCAATTATCCCGGCAGTAGTCGCGCAGTTGATCTTCTCAGTTGCGGCAATGAGACTGAGATTTTTTTCTAACATCAAGACAAGATGTTTTTATTTCAGACTAATTTTTGTAAAATCTTAAGTCTAAAAAAAGGGATATAAAAGGGAAAAAGGATGATTTAGAAGCTAGTTAATTTAATTGACATATTTATATATTAAAAGACTCAATGAATGCCATTGACTCAGGGAATCAGGAAAGTCATCGTAACACTTATACATGTCTTATGACATTTACTCGCAGGTTCAGATGATGAAAGCAGTACTAGGCTTAGAAGACGGAACAGTTATTAAGGGCACCGGTTTTGGTGCCGAAGGCACAGCTTGCGGCGAACTTGTTTTTACCACTCAATTCACGGGATATGAGGAGGCTCTGACAGACCCCTCCTACAAGGGTCAGATATTAATGTTTACTTACCCCCTTATCGGAAATTATGGTGTCAGCGGGGAGCGCGTCCAGTCCGATAATATTCATGCAGAGGGACTTGTTGTAAGGGAAGCCTGCAAAAATCCCTATCACTATAAATCAACCCGTTCCATTCACAAATTTTTAGAAGATGAAGGAAAACCAGGAATAGAAGGTGTGGACAGCCGTATGCTCACCATAAAGACAAGGGAGCGCGGTACCATGCGTGCAGCTCTGATCACAGGCAGCGACGACGGGGAAGAAGCTGTCGAGATGGCAAGGAATTTCCCACAGATTACAGACGAAGAACTTATTGCCAGTGTAACCTGCAAGGAACCCCGTTTTATCCCTGGAGCCGAAGGTGCCTGGAAAGGTAGCGGGAAACCAAAACATGCGGTTGTGGTTGACCTCGGGATAAAGAGAAATATCATAAACAACCTGCATAAAAGGGGAATTGACCTTACCCTGGTTCCTGCAACTACAAAACCCTCGGAAATTTCAGGCTACGAACCAGACCTTCTTTTCATCTCAAACGGGCCAGGAGACCCGGAAAACGCAAAAGATGCGATAAATGCCGTAAAGGCATTTGCAGGTACGATTCCTGTCTGCGGAATCTGCTTCGGTCATCAGATTATCTCCCTTGCTATGGGAGCAAGGACTTACAAACTGAAATTCGGGCACAGGGGAGGAAACCAGCCCGTAAAGGACCTTATAGAAAACAAGGTTTTCATAACCTCCCAGAACCATGGATATGCCGTTGATGCAGACTCCCTTGATGGGACAGGACTTTATGTGAAATACATGAACGCAAACGACAAGACCGTAGAAGGAGTCTCCCATAAAGACCTCGATATCTTCAGTGTGCAGTTCCACCCTGAAGCTCAGGCAGGGCCAATGGATACCGAGGAAACGTTTTTCGGCAAGGTTGTAAAGATCCTCGGGGGTGGAATTTAATGCCCAAACGCGAGGACATAAAGAAAGTTCTGCTTATAGGCTCAGGACCGATCACTATAGGACAGGCTGCAGAATTCGACTTCTCAGGCAGCCAGGCATGCAGGTCCTTAAAAGAAGAAGGTTTGCAGGTTGTACTTGTA
Source organism: uncultured Methanosarcinales archaeon (assembly GCA_964498825.1). Classification (GTDB taxonomy): domain Archaea; phylum Halobacteriota; class Methanosarcinia; order Methanosarcinales; family Methanosarcinaceae; genus Methanosarcina. The sequence goes on along the minus strand of CAZCKG010000153.1, from coordinate 3,109 downwards.
AACTCAAACCCTGCAACCATTATGACAGATCCGGAAATGGCTGACTCGGTCTATATTGAGCCCCTTGATGCCAAAATTGTTGAGAGAATCATAGAAAAAGAACGTCCTGACGGGATTATTGCAGGCATTGGAGGGCAGACAGGCCTGAATATTACCAGTGAACTTGCAGAAATGGGGGTATTTGAAAAATACGGAGTTCAGATCCTTGGAACTCCTGTTGAAGCCATTAAAAATACGGAAGATAGGGAACTCTTCAAGGAGACAATGCTCAGGATAGGGGAAAAGGTGCCTCTAAGCAGGGCAGTCCATACCTTAAAAGAAGCCGAAGAGGTTGTTGAAGAACTCGGCCTCCCCTTAATCGTCCGTCCGGCTTACACCCTTGGTGGGGCTGGCGGCGGAATTGCCCGTACAAAAGAAGAGCTTCTGGAAATCACGGAACGCGGGCTCAGGCGCAGCCGTATTTCCCAGGTGCTTATAGAAGAAAGCGTACTCGGATGGGCAGAGGTCGAATACGAGGTAATGAGGGACGCAAACGATACCTGTATTGTCATCTGTAACATGGAAAATATTGACCCCATGGGAGTACACACAGGTGAATCGGCAGTCGTTGCTCCTTCCCAGACCCTGACAGATGCCGAGCACCAGATGCTCAGGAGTGCCTCAATTAAAATCATCCGCGCCCTTAAGATCGAAGGCGGATGCAATATTCAGTATGCTTTAAAGGAAGGCGATTATCGCATTGTCGAGGTAAATCCCAGGGTTTCAAGGTCTTCAGCTCTTGCATCCAAAGCTACGGGATACCCGATTGCCCGCGTAACCGCAAAGATTGCAATCGGAATGAGCCTTGATGAAATTATAAACAATGTCACCAAGAGCACCCCTGCTTCTTTTGAACCCGCTCTTGACTACGTGATTACGAAGATTCCAAGGTGGCCTTTTGACAAATTCGTAACTGCAGACAAGACTCTGACCACAGCCATGAAAAGTACGGGAGAAGTCATGGCAATAGGCAGGACAATTGAAGAGTCTCTGCTAAAAGCTTTTAAGTCCCTTGATATCGACTCTCAGCTGGGTATAAAACAGTGGGATGAGCCTGAAATTAAAACTCTCTTAAAGACTCCTACAAGCGAACGTCTTTTTGTTATTTATCATGCTCTCGAGAAAGGCATGTCGATAAAGGAAATTGCCGAACTTTCAGGCATAAACCCCTTCTTCATTTCAAAAATGAAAAAGATTGTGGAAATGGAAAAGCGCATAAGGGCAGAAGAGTTAAGCACAGAGCTTCTACGCGAAGCAAAAAGAATGGGTTTCCCTGACACCAGGCTTTCAGAATTGACTGGAAAGACCAGAGAAGAAATAAGCGACCTCAGGCACGAAGCAGGAATTCTGGCTACCTTCAAGATGGTTGACACCTGTGCAGCTGAGTTCCAGGCGGCTACTCCTTATTATTACTCCACTTACGAAGACACCTGCGAAACAAACCCGGCAGACAAGAAAAAGATCCTTATTCTTGGTGCAGGGCCGATCAGGATAGGCCAGGGAATCGAATTCGACTACTGTACCGTGCATGCAGTTACTGCACTCAGGGAAGAAGGCATTGAAACCCATATTATTAACAACAACCCTGAAACCGTATCAACTGACTTCGACACCTCGGACAAGCTCTTTTTTGAGCCTCTCACCCTGGAATATGTAATGAACGTAATCGAGAGGGAGAGGCCTGACGGAGTTCTCGTACAGTTCGGAGGGCAGACCTCGGTAAACCTTGCTCTCCCCCTGAAACGGGAATTAAAGCGCAGGACAGATCTCAATACTGTAATCATGGGCACTGATCCTGAGGACATGGATCTTGCCGAAGACAGGGAGAAATTCTATACCTTAATGCAGAAAATTGGTGTCCCGCAGCCTGAAGGCGGGTATGCAACTTCGCAGCAGGAAGCAATCGAGGTTGCAAAGAGGATCGGTTTCCCTGTACTTGTGCGCCCCTCTTACGTATTGGGCGGCAGGGCAATGGAAATTGTCTATGATGAAATCGACCTTGAACGCTACATGAAAGAAGCTGTCAGGGTCTCTCCGGAACACCCGATTCTTATTGACGACTTTCTGGAAGACGCCTGTGAAATTGATGTGGATGCAGTCTGCGACCAGAAAGATGTGCTTATCGGGGCGATTATGGAGCACATAGAAGAAGCAGGTGTACACTCAGGAGACTCTGCCTGCGTAATTCCACCCCAGTCCCTCTCAGCTGAGGTACTTGCCAAGGTCAGGGAATATACCCGCAAAGTTGCTCTTGCCCTAAAAGTCAAGGGTCTTATTAACCTACAGATGGCAGAAAAAGAAGGAAAGGTCTTTGTGCTTGAAGCAAACCCGCGTTCAAGCAGGACAATTCCCTTTGTCTCAAAAGCTGTCGGAATCCCTCTTGCAAAGATTGCGGCCAAAGTCATTGCAGGGCACAGTTTGGAGAGCCTGGGCTATACTGAAGAACCAAAGCCCAAACATGTCTCAATAAAAGAAGTTCTCCTGCCCTTTGACAAACTTCCGGGTGCAGATCCCATCCTTGGCCCTGAAATGAAAAGCACAGGCGAGGTCATGGGAATTGACTATGACTTCGGAAGGGCATACTACAAGGCTGAACTTGCAGCCGACAATCTCCTGCCCCTTACAGGAAAGGTTTTCCTCTCAATCAGAAATGCCGACAAGCCCGAACTTGTAGAAGCAGCCAGGAAACTTCAGGAAGCAGGCCTTCAACTAATGGGCACAAGGGGCACTGTAAACTACCTTGCACAGCACGGCGTTTTCATGGATACGGTTAAGAAAGTCCGCGACGGAAGCCCGAATGTCATAGATATGATGCGCAGGGACGAAGTTGACCTTATAATCAACACCCCAACAAGCAAACAGTCCCGCAGGGACGGCTCCAAGATCAGGCGGGCAGCCGTTGACTTCAAGGTCCCGTATATCACAACAATCCAGGCAGCAGTTGCAGCAGCCGACGCGATTGAAACCATGAAAAAAGGAAAAGACCTGACCATTAAGTCCATCAATGAGTATCACAGAGAGATGGAGCAGGAAAACAAGAGTAAGTAATGAAAGCAGGCACTGACGAGTA
>CAZCKG010000152.1:2154-5536 GCA_964498825.1 uncultured Methanosarcinales archaeon | reverse complement strand
GTAAGGGCAGATGGGTTTGAACTTGCCCTGCTGGTTCTTGCAAGATCCATAAGCGGGATGTGCTGCCTTTACTTCCTCTCACTGACAACCCCTATGATAGAACTCTTTGCCGTACTCAAAGCTTCCAGGCTTCCTGAGTCCCTTATAGAGCTTTCAATGCTGATTTACAGGTACATCTTTGTTTTTCTGGACATGGCTCTTTGCATAAGGTATGCTCAGACTGTAAGACTAGGGTACTCGAATTTCAAGCGTTCTATTAATTCGTTAGGGATGCTTTCAAGCACCCTCTTCATTCGTTCGTGGGAACAGGGGGATAAACTCTTCCTGGCCATGAATTCAAGATGCTACGATGGAAAAATGACTCTCTTTGAGGTTCACAGGCCTGTAAAGGCAACAGAATTGCTTCTTACTTCTGCCTACTTTATTTCGACTCTTGCACTATTTTATTTCACAAAAAACATATCCATTGTTTGAGGTAACAGATTATGATCATTCTTGAGACCAGGAGCCTTAAATATACTTACCCGGACGGGACTGCAGCTGTCCAGGATCTGAATATCGAAATTAAAAAGGGAAAGAAAGTAGCTTTTGTAGGACAAAACGGCTCCGGAAAGTCCACACTTTTTCTTCTCCTTAACGGAACTTTAAAGCCAGCTGAAGGTGAGGTCCTTTTTCATGGAGCTCCCTTTAGATACGACTCAAAATCCCTTAGAGAGATAAGAAAGTCAGTAGGGATTGTTTTTCAGAACTCAGATGATCAGATCTTTGCCCCAACTGTATATCAGGATGTAGCTTTCGGGCCTGCAAATCTGGGTTATTCTAAAGAAAGGGTTGATGCCTCTGTACAGCATGCGCTTGAGCAGGTAGGACTCTCCCGCCTGAAAGACAAGCCTCCTCATCACCTCAGCGGAGGACAGAAAAAGAGAGTTGCAATTGCCGGAGTAATGGCAATGGAACCCGAAGTGATAATTCTGGACGAACCCCTATCAAATCTTGATCCGGTAGGGGCAGACGAAATAATGGATCTGCTAAACGAATTTAACCACTTCGGGAGCACCATCATTATCTCCACTCATGATGTGGATCTGGCATACCGCTGGTCTGACTATGTATACCTTCTGTCAAATAGTAAGCTCATAGGGCAGGGAACACCTGCAGAGGTTTTCAAAGAACAGGAGCTTCTAAAAAAAGCAGGCCTCCGCCAGCCAACAACCCTTGAGATCTATCATGAAATTGAAAGACGAGGGCTTGCATATGGCAGAAATTCCCCAAAGACAATACCCGAGCTTGTTAATACCTTAAAACCTCTGGACCTTATGTGGGTTGATGTCCCTCCAAAGGTCAGAGAAGGAGACAGCCTTAACCTTGGGGTTATGTATGGGGAATATGCAACTCAATCTCCTTACGAGGCAATTAATGCGACTGTTCTGCATATCCATCCTGGGGGACGGGCTATTGTCGAACTTAAGCGTAAGGGGATTAAGGCTGGTGGAGTGCTACTTTACGATACTGACAGCTATTCCCTGCCAGAAATTAATCAGATCCTGAAGGAAGGAGAAGTTGTCTTTGTAGGAGCAATGGGCAAAAAGAGTAAAACCCTTGCAGAGCAGGACGGAATCCGCCTTGATGTCACCTCAGGTGTCATAGACAAATCCATCCTGATGGCTCTCTGCGGAAAACGCTGCCTCATCCTCACAGCAGGAGGGATGGTTGACCATGCCCTGAAGAGGATCAGGGAGTATGTGGAAAAAAGCGGAATAGAATTCACAGTCGGAGTAGCTAACAGAGAGGAAGGCTGCAAATGGATTGAAGAAACCGATGAAAATCCTGAAGCGTTTAAAATGTAATTTTCACTTAATAACTGTTCCTTAGAAAACAATTTCTGCCAGGATAAGGAATAATTTATAATATCTTAACTCAAACATTGTTTGAGGGGGCAGGGAATTGGGAGTTTAAAAGGCCAAGTCTTCCGGTCAAGTCTTCCGGCCCAATATTTTCCAGTCAAAAACTGATCTGCCCTTTCACGATGCTCTATCTAGTGGGGAGGTTTGATAAAGATGCACAAAATGCATAAGATGCACGGAATGCCTATGGTTAAGCCACACAGTCTATCCAAACTGTTAGTAATAATAGGTGCTCTGAACTGGGGTCTTGTAGGTATCCTGAACTTTGATCTGGTAGCAGCTGTTTTTGGGAAGAAATCAATTATTTCGAGACTGGTTTACACTCTGGTGGGTCTTTCTGGAGTCTACTTGATAATAGCACACAAGGCAAAATTCTCAGACTTGAAAAAAAAGTGGCATACAAAAGGCAAGCACCAGTATAGTGGCAAGCAGTACAGTTGGAGTGGTATTCCATAAAATTTCCGGAAAAGCGAATATGTTTCCTGTGTTTGAGAAAAGTGAAAAAATTCTCATGTCTCTTTTTTCAGGAAATTATTTTTATTACCCTCATTTTTTTAAAATCTTAACGTAATTTTCTATATACACATCTTTAGGTACTGATTTCATTGCGATATACAAAAGAACAGGAACGATTACGAGATCATCGAGATATCCAATTACAGGTATGAAATCAGGTATTAAATCGATTGGTGACAATGCATATCCTATGGCGATCCATAACAGTATTTTTGCAACCCTGGGGGTGCGAGAATCTGTATATAGAAGTTTGCATAATTCGAGGTATTTTTTTGCATTATCCTTTATGTCTTTTAGTTTCCTCATGTATATCGAAGATAGAGAAGTATTATCTATAAATAATTACTTAAAGACAACGTTTTTTTCACAGGAGTTACACACTCGATGTATAAAATCAAACATAATAAATATCATGGTTTAAATTTTATATTTTAGACATTTGGCTGTTTTTAAAGCTGCTATTTTCCAGTTCAGATGTGTATGAACGAAAGCCTTCTTAAAATACAATATTAAATAACTGGATACAAATGTAGCGGCGGTACAAATCTACGTTTATTTATTATCAAATTTAGCATTTCTATGTATCTCTGCATAGATTAATAATCAATGAAGTGTATTAATCGAATGGAGAACTCAATATGCATAAATTTATGAAAATAGTAGTCTATGTATTAGCCGCAATAGGATTTGCTTGTGTTGTAAAACATATACGTACTATGCATTGTAAAGAAGGGTGCTGTTTGCGTGGCTGGCATAAAACAAAAGAAGAAGAGGAAAAAAGAACCGGCTCAAGGTATGGTTCTAATCCTGTAAAATATTAACTCGAACATATTAAATTTACTTTATTTTTTAATTGAATTTATTCATATAATCACAAGTTTCGGAAGTCCATAATTTTCTGCTGAAAAATAATCCAACGTTTGTAATGAATCCTGCTATTTTGAATAACCTTCATATGTATC
>CAZCKG010000152.1:0-2054 GCA_964498825.1 uncultured Methanosarcinales archaeon | reverse complement strand
CCCTGGGCTTTAAATTCTTTCAGGACTCTCATAAGTTCAGGAAAATTGAAATCGGATTCTTCCAGGTTCAGGTGCCTTTTTTCTCCTTTCGTGCCGTATTCAACCCCAGAAACATGCATGTGCATATTTAAAAGTCCTTCCTTCCCAAGATTTTCTTCCACCTTCGAGAGAATTTCCCTAAATTCGGAATAGGAATTTTCCTTTCCTTCCCTTGCGTGCATATGACAGAAGTCAAGGCAGGGCATAACCCCTTCAATTCCAGCACTCAGGTCAAGTAATTCTTCAAGCGTTCCAAACTGAGTTCGTTTTCCCATAGTTTCAGGGCGCAGAATTGCCGGGATTCCTTCATCTCTGAGTCGGCCTGTGAGTTCTTCCAGAGCTTCCGATACTTTCGTATATGTATCCTGTTTACTGCTTTTCTGGTAAAAAGCCGCATGAAAAACAATTGATTCAGCCCCGCAGAGGCTGCCTATTCTGGCGGCCTGATAAAGCCTTTCCAGGCTTGCCTTCAGTTTTTCGTTATCATAAGAATTCATATTAATATAATAAGGTGCATGAACGCTCAGGGCTACTTTTTCTTTTAGTGAGGCTTTCATAACATTTCTTGCCCCTTCTTCTCCCATGCGCACTCCCTGAACGAACTCGAGTTCCATACAATCGAGGCTGAGTTCCCTGATGCGCTCGATCCCTGAGACGCTGCTTTTTCCCTTTGTGCTTCTCGGGATTCCTCCTGTTCCAAAAAGTAGATTTTTTGAGGCCATTTCAAATATCCTTTTCAAAATAGCCCCACAAAATCCTTCAACTGCTTTGCCCTTTCTGGAGACACTTTTTCAGCAACTACTGCCACTAGCTCCTCAAGGTCCTCGTCCAGAGATTGAACGTCTTCCTTTCCTTCCAGTGCAAGTCCTACAAGATAATCGAGTTCTTCAGAGCTCAGTCTTTCCAGCCTTTTCCTGAAATCTTCAGATGACTCCGCAAATTTGTGTGAGACCGGACGCAGGATGAAAGGAAACTGGTGCCCTGCTTCTCTGGAAATGAGTTTTCCTCTGGCTTCAGGAACAAGCTTGTTAAAAATTTGAATATCTTTTTCGGTAAATTCTCTGGGCATATTATCACTTTATAATCCTGTGCTGATTCATGTCTGTTGAAGAATATCTGTTGAAAGAATGTCTGTTGAAGAATGTCTTTTGAGAAACTGATTTTGTACTCTAACACTTTTGCTTCTAAACGTGTACCGAAGCTATTTAAAGTTAAGACCTGTTTTTCAATTTGCCGTGTCTGTCAATCTCTCCTTTTGCAATCCTTGTTGAGGAAATAGGGAGTCCATCTTCAGCCATTACATATTCAACATATACGATTTCCAGAGCTTTCTTTCCTTTTTCTCCTCTGATGCGGTTGATCTTAAGGGCAACAGGATACGTTTCGGGAGAGACAATTATAGAATCAAAATCTTCTTCCACAGTAGGGCCGCAGGGGTCATTCAACCGTGTAATTTCATATCTGTTTTCCGGAATTCCCCTTTCTTTTATATACTCAAGCAGTCGGACTTTCCTTTTTTCATAGTCATCGATGTCGTGGCTTTTCTGCAGCATCTCGTCCGAGGTGAGCCCTATATGGACTTTTCCATCCTTTGCAACTTCAAATGCTTTTTCAATTAGTTTGGCGTGCCCGTCGTGAAGATACTGAAACGTACCGCCAACTGCGACCTTTGGCATGATGTGTGATATTCCAACTAAGTAAAAAGAAGTTTTGGTTTTTCTCTATTTTTTGGGCATTTTCTGGAATTTCCTTTACTTTTTCTTCTTTCTCTTTCTCTAACTGTAATCCTCAGAAAAAGAACTCTTATTTCTCCTCTTTTTTGCCATGTTTCTCACCATTATTACTGCGTTTTATATTGCCATAAAATACTTTCACTCCGCCTCCTCTAATTATATATACTCGCAAAACCATAGTTGAGCAACTGTCATGCACCTTACACAAACATGTGCATCTTAGGAGAAATTTGTAATGAGTGAAATGTCACTGGAAGAACTGCCCGGAGTTGGCCCTGCAAC
>CAZCKG010000151.1:0-5626 GCA_964498825.1 uncultured Methanosarcinales archaeon | reverse complement strand
CTGCTGCCTATATTTACTAATTTTTTCTTTTTATATATTTTACGTAGCTATAAAATAGAATGATGAAACATTTTTTAAAAATAAGAATTAAATAAAAAAAGGTGGGGCTGGTGAGATTCGAACTCACGATCGACGGGTATCTCCGAACAACTGCTTTCACAGTTTTCTGGTGAGCATCTATCAGTGCTCCAACGGTTCCTCATTGTCCTGCCCCGTCGGGAAAGACTCGGTAGACCCGTTGTTCATCATTTATCCGCTGGAGCCCATCGCCATGCCGGGCTAGGCCACAGCCCCTTGACAAGGATATTGAGATAGCCTTCCTATTTTAAATAGTTAACGGCAGGAAGCGATATATTCAATTAAAGAAATTAATATTCTATTAAATAGAGGAAAAATAGTTCTACCTAATACAAACTTGGTTCTTCGTTATTTTGTGTGGGTAATTTAATATAAATTTATCAGAGAACCTATCCGAAAAGTAGTAGTACATGTTGGGAAGTTACAATAGGCCTTCAGTATCAAGTATCCATTCCTGTTTTTCATGTTGCTTATTGTAAGAGTTATAGAAGATACCCACTTTTTGGATAGACTCTAAATCGGTTTATTGAAAAAACATTTCTGTTAATGATTATTATTGGGAATTAGTTGCTGAATTATTAATATCTTTTTTATTTTTAAATATTTTAATTGCTGAAATTAACAAAATTGCCCCTAAAATTATCTGTAATGTACTCACTCCAATTCCAATAAGTATCCTACTACCTATGAATGCTCCAAGCACAGAACCAATTGCCATACAAAACACAAAGCTTAAATTGTTTTTTGCAATTATTAATTCCCCTTTTTGTCTATATTTCATGATACCGATGAATACAGTAGGGAGGCTTATACATAAACTCAGACTGCCTGCTAATTTAATATCAATTTCGTATAGCAGAATTATTGTTGGAATTATTAACTCTCCGCCAGCAACTCCAAGCATACTACTAAAAACTCCAATAATTAGTCCCGCGAAAAGCCCCAAAATTATTCTTATAATTGGTGTAAATTCAAGGTAATCAAAGTGGATAAATGAATGAGTTATCATAAAAATACCGAGGAACGTTAGAAAAATAAAGACAACATCATCAAGTTTATCAGAATTTATTCTAGTTGTAAGTTTGACTCCTACAAAAGCACCAGTTATTGAACCTACTAAGAGATTCAATACCACACCAGAATTTCCTACAACATTAGCTAATGGTATAGAAGAGCTCCTGAATATTAAAGAAAATGCTACAGTTATCAAACTTACAATCAAGTTTATAATTATTCCCTGAAATGTAGTAAACTTAAAATATCCAACTAAAATTGGAAGTCTAAACTCAGCTCCACCTAATCCCATTAATCCACCAAGTACACCAACTACGGTACCTGAAACAAAACTCCAAATGTTTTTCATAAATTCTGTCATTTTTTCCTCTCTTTACAGTATTCACTAAATTGAAATCAATTTTTTTGAAAGACAGATGTAAGAAGACAGATGTAAGTATTCTATCTATAATTGGATACTTGACTCGTTAATTTAGAAGCTGTGAAATACTACTATTTTACTCATTTCCAATTTTGCAAGGCATAAATCTCCTGCATGCAGTTTCAGAGAATCAACAAACTGCGCAGGCACTTCTGCAGTCAGCGTCTTGTTATATTTAATAAGTTTAAGAATAATGCGCTTTTTTGGCCCTTTATTGATGATATTATTGATATGAGCAGAGTAAGTATTATTTTCCTGATCCTCAGAACAGGAATCTGCTAATAGAAGGGTTATGTTCTCAGGATGGATGCCCCAGGAGACTCTATCCCCAACCTTAAAATTCTGAGATTTTATTTTTATTCTCAGATCTCCACTTTTCAACATTGTATTTTTTGATTCTTCATCATATTCTTCAACATAAGCGTCATCAAAAATATTGGAGATGCCAACCAGCTCTGCCACATGCAAATTCTCGGGATGATTGAATATTTCTTCCGGGGTACCGAACTGCTGGGCTTTCCCCCCATGTAAAATAAGAATCTTGTCAGCCAGCATTAAAGCTTCTTCCAGGTTGTGAGTAATGAACAATAAAGGTATTCCAATCCTGATTTGCAGATTTTTTATTTTATCTGCAAGTTCGAGTCTTATCTTCAGATCAAGTGCAGAGAAAGGTTCGTCCAGAAGCAAAATCTCAGGTTTGGGAGCCAGTGCTCTGGCCAGAGCAACTCTCTGTTTCTGTCCGCCTGACAACTGGGATGGGTATCTGGTCTCCAATTCCTCAATATGGAGAAGATTCAACATTTCCAGAACCCTTTTTTCTTTGGCTTCTTTCTCCCAGCCTTTGAGACCGCATTCTATATTTTTTCTTACATTCATATGGGGAAAAAGAGTATAGTTCTGAAAAACATATCCAAGGTTGCGCTTCTGGATAGAAAGATTAATTTTTTTGTTTTTGTCAAAATAAACTTTATTTCCCACGATTATTTTTCCCTCATCGGGCTCAGTAATTCCTGAAATACATTTAAATAACGTAGTCTTTCCTGATCCTGAAGGCCCGAAGAGTACGACAAGCTCGTTTTCCATTTCAAAGCTGACGTCTAGCAGAAAAGATTTTTTGAGGTCTTTTTTTCTATTGGAATCAGTTTCATAATACCGTTTTTTAAGGTCAACTTTAACGCCCAAGCTTATACCTCTAGTTTTCCTACGAATCGTCCGGTCAGAGAAATAGCTAGCAAAGACATAATAATCAGGATTAAGACAAGTGCCTGAGCAAGTTCATTATTACCTGCCTGAAAAGCGCTGTATATTGATGTGGACATTGTGTTAGTTTTTCCCGGGATATTTCCTGCCAGCATAAGGGTTGCTCCAAATTCCCCAATAGACCTTGCAAAACTCAGTACCAGGCCTGCAAGTATGCCTCTTTTTGCAAGGGGAAGCGTTATTAGCAGAGCAGTCTCAATCTCACTTCTTCCAAGGATATAAGCTGCATGTTCAAGTTCCTTATCCACAGCTTCTATGGCTGCCTGCACAGCTTTTACCATAAGGGGAAGAGAAACTACATAAGCTGCAATAACTGCTGCCTGCCAGGTAAACATAACGCCTGTACCCAAAAAACTATAAAGAAAGTGGCCAAGATATCCATTTCTACCTACGAAAATAACCAGAAGATAACCAATTACTGTGGGTGGAAGGACGAGAGGAAGAGTAATCAGCAGCTCTGCGAGTTCTTTGCCCCTAAAATCATATCTTGCAAAGATATAAGCTATGACTATGCCACTGCAAAGTACAAGAAAAGAAGATATGGACGCTATCCAGAGCGTGAGGGATAAAGGAAACCATATCTGGTCTGATAGAGAGATCATATCTTATCATTTTCAATAATTCTAGGTTATGGGAAATGAGCAATAAAAATAAATTCGAACTAAGTAAGATCCTGCTAAAGATATTCTTGAACGTAAAATTGTTCTGCACCCCGCAGTAATTCATAGATTGTCTATTTATTGTTTTAATCTATCGCTAAAAAACTGCGAAACTTTTTGGGTGATTTCTGCGGAGTGGGGTAATATTCTGTTTACATTATGTGTACGGACTATAAACAAAATTGAGATTAATCTGTACCGATCATCACATTTGAAGCTTTGATGATTGCGTAAACACTACTTCCTTCTTTTAACTTCAGGCTTTCAGCTGAGGTCTTTGTGACGATGGAAGTAATTTCTGCGCCACCCGGTAATTCTATTACAACTTCAGAATTTACCGCCCCTTCTACTATCTTTTTAACTTTTCCCTTTAAGATATTGCGTGCACTTAGTTTCATTTCCTTGCCCTCCATAATTAACATTATATATTTGGAGTGAATACTTCAATTCCTACTTTCACATATATAAATGTTTCTAGATTGTCACTATATTATCTAGTTTGTTGATAAGATTAGTTTATGATGATTTCTTTTTGTTCCAATCTCAAAAAAAGAGTTTGGCAATACACTACTCGCTAAATGTTACGTACAGAGTATTAAAGTGAAACTAGGGGTTAATCTGTGCCGACAATTACATTTGAAGCTTTAATGATTGCGTAAACATTGCTTCCTTCTTTCAAGTTCAGACTTTCAACCGAGGTCTTTGTGACAATTGAAGTTATTACTTCCCCCCCTGGCAATTCTATTACAACTTCAGAATTAACTATACCTGTGGAAATACTTTTAACCTTACCTTTTAAGACATTGCGTGCGCTTAGTTTCATTTCCTTGCTCCTCCTTCAAGTACTATTTTAGGACTACACAGTGGGAAAAAACAGCAGCATTAAACAGTTAACTTCAAACTTCAAAAATTAAAACGAGGCTGTTTTAACTCAATTCCATCTCCAAATTGTGTAATTCCCCAGAGTGTAATACTTGCGATTATGAGATTATGTATTAATATATAATATAAACTTCGGGAATATAAAATTTGATTATTATATTAATATTATCTCCTTGGGATTTATATAAATGTAAAATTTATTTCCCAAATTGATTATTATTGTCTATCAAATGTGAATTTGGTTTTTGGCCTTCGCCATATTTTGTCCGACCATGAAACGGCAGTAGTCGACATCTATATAAATAGGTTTTAAATTACCTTAAGGTGTGTACTTTTTCTCGAAATTATGATAGAGGTAAAGTATTCATTTCTGGAAAAAATACAGATATGAAAATCTGCGAATTGGTAAACGACAGCAAAAACTTGAACATGGTTTTTTTCTATTGGGATATGGAAAGTCTTTTACTCTCCTGAGTTCCCCCACCCGTCTTCCTGATCGCAGGGAAAAAGGCCTATTCCTGAAACCTGTTGACATTGAGGTACTAGTTCATAAAAAATGAGCCAGTGCTGTAGAATTGCTGTGCACTGTTCATTCAAATGAAAATGAACTGCTGTGCAGCGCACAGAACAATGTTAAGAGGTAGCTAAAATGCAAGAAGACAAGTTATTATTTTTCTTTTCTGATACGAGCACCGAATATAGAATATTGAATATCTGTGTCGGAGAGCAGTGATTATGTTTTTAAAAAATATAATCTGTCCTGTCTGTGGGGCTGCCTGCGACGATATTCAGATTGAACTGAGAAAGGATACAATTGAAGTTAAAAACGTATGTAAGATAGGAGCTGCCAGGTTTCAGGCGGTTAAAAATCCTCAACGGATAAGACAGCCCCTTATAAAGGCAGAGGGAAAAATTATCCCTGCAGCCTGGGATGAAGCACTTGAGAAAGCTGCTGATATCCTTGTTTCGGCAAAGCGCCCTCTGCTTTTCATGGGTAGCGAAACTTCCTGTGAAGCTCATGAAGTAGGACTCAAGATAGGGGAATACCTTGGTGCAGTTGTTGATTCCAACACTGCGATAGGGAACGGCCCGGCAACCATGGGAACTCAGGAATCAGGAAGAGTCAGTGCAACCGAAGGTCAGAAGAAAAACAGGGGAGATCTCATAGTCTACTGGGGTACAAATCCTCTTGAATCCATGCCCAGGCAGATGTCCAGGTATGGAGTTTTCCCAAGAGGTTACTGGACCAAACGAGGGCGTTTTGACAGGACAGTTATCACTGTGGATCCAAGAAAAACTCCAACAACCGAAG
>CAZCKG010000150.1:0-5638 GCA_964498825.1 uncultured Methanosarcinales archaeon | reverse complement strand
AGGTTTTGGGATAGGCTCCATTTTAAACCTGCTTTTCATATACGAATTTACGTTCTTTTAAGCGCTCGTCTTTTGTAAACTGCTGAGATCAGAACCGCAAATGCAGCAAACACTCCACTTATACCGGGTGATGAGTGGGACTCTTTATCTGTATTTTCTTCCGGGCTCTCCACACTTGAAACTGATCCAATGAGTCTTTCGGCCTTTCCGACAACTTTAATACTTACTTTATCTCCAGGCTTGAGATTTTCTCCCTGGTAGAGAGGTACATTAACAACATGCTCTTTTCCGTCATTATCTTTTACTGTAAGCTCGGAAGAACCGGCTGGATCCGAATTATTTACATTCGTAACCTCACCCTGAATTACCTCTCCGGAAGTTCCGATGGAAGCCTCATTTATTTCAGTCTGCTCACTCTTAATATTCCCATTAGCATCTCTGGTGATATTGACCTTTACTTTATCACCCAGCCTGATGCCCTTTTTTTCAAGATCAATAGAAGACACAGTGATATTGTGTTCTGTCCCGGCCATATCCAGAACCTTAATACTGGAATATCCTGCAGAAGTATTTGGTTCTACGCCAACCACATATCCTTCAATTTTCTCATGCGTATCTGTATTTTCAGTAACTGCAAACCCAATCAGGAAAGTTAACGATAAGATTAGCAGTAGGATTACGGTACTTTTATTCAGCTTCATCATTTTTTGGCCCCCTTCCCATCCTTTCCCTGAAGAGTCAGAATACAAAGCTTATTTGCCTGCATTTGTTTAAGGAAAGCAAAAATATATTAAAGATTATTATACAGTATTATTCGGGGGCAAAACTATAAAAATTTAATTATGTTGTAAACGTGCAGGAAAGCGGATAATATGAACAAAATAGCATCATGATATCTGAAATGATAATCGACAGAGATCAGGATATACAAAAAATCAGTATATGCAATAAGTAAGCTGGAAACAAAAGTGAAGCAAAAAGGGACAAAACAAGAGTATTTAAAGCCCGCCCGTAGGCGGAACTTGATGATTACTCTGCTGCGGGAGCTTCTTCTGCGGTTTCAAGACCAAGAAGAGCTCTAATAGATTTACTTCCGTATTCTACTACCTTGGCATTGATCTGGATAATGTCCGGAGCAATCTCCTTGCCACGCATCATTTTTCTCCTGCGCTGGCCTGGAAGTTTGGGGGAGTAACCCACACCCACTGCTACAAGAAGTCTCTGCCTTCTGGGACCTGGAAGGTCTGGTTTCATAACAAAACCACTGCCGTCGCAGCCGCCAGTGATCTGGACTTTGTAACCTGCGAGCCCGAAGATAGAACCTTCAACAACGTTACCGATTGATTTTCCTATTAATGCGTTTGCTTCAGCGTCTTTAACATCGACCTGGTAAGCACGACCTTCCTTTGGGTCAGAAATTACAACTTTGAAATTTGCCATATGAAATCCTCCAATCTCAATTTTATATGATTTACCTTACTGTGCATTCTTCATCTGAAATTCCTATTAACTCTACCTGAATCTTTAATGAACCAAATATGCTGCTCTGGTCACCAGACGTCACTTTGCCCAAAAAGGATTGTCTTTCCTTTTGAGTGTAAGGAAAATATCCAGAGTTTCCTTTTCATCAGTTGAAAGAGAGTCGTAGATTTCGTGCTCAAGAACTTTAGCGTGTCTCTCCGGCACATTGATGTAAAGAATATCTTCTTCTTTGATCTGCCTGCCGACTGTTGCGCCATCAATTGCCATGGCTACTTCCTTACCTGCCCTTGCAGAAGGAATATTTTCACCTTCTGACTGCAGGCCCTTGATCTTGCCTACGACATTTCCGTTTTCAAGCATGACATCTGCATTTGTCCGCACGACTCCTCCAAGCACCCTTACTCCTACGACTGCAGGTTTGCTCTGGCGGAATACACATCCTGGAAGTATTTTGAACTTGCCAGGGCGGATAATGGTTTCGAATATCTTCTTTTCAGCCTGCTCCTGCTGTTCTTTTACATATTTCTGGTAATCCTCAATCAGGCGATAGATCACGTCACTTGTGAATACCTTTACGCTGCTAGTTTGCAGGAAATCTCTGGCGTCAGGGTGAACTTTGACATTGAAACCTATGAGCACTGAATAGAGAGGGTCTTCAACTGTCGAAGCCTCAATTGCATCCCTGTGTGAGATGTCTCCTACTTCGGCTTTCCTGATAGGGACTTCATCTTTCTGGAATTCGTGCACAAGGGCTTCAAGGGAGCCGAGGGTATCTGCTTTGATCATTATCCCTACTGAACCCGTATCAATCCTTACCTCATCAATCTCGGACTTTACCTGCGCTGCAATCTCATCAATATTTTCTTCCGTAGCAACCCTTATGGGAGAACCTGCAAGAGCACCTTCGAGCCCTGGAGCCGATATTTTTACACCGGCTGCAGCAGTGACCTTATTCACCTGCTGGAATTTGCTCTCATAGCGAATCTCGGAAAGTTCCCTTGGCTTTAAAAGAGCCCGTATCTTGGTCTGGATCGGCTCTCCCAGACTTCCGATAACAACCGTATCTCCCTTTTTCAGCATACCATCATAAAGGATAACATCAAGAGTTGCACCCAGGCCTTTTTCTTCCTTGACCTCAAGCACAGTCCCGACGCCTGGACCTGTGGCACTGTACTGTAGGTTTGCTTCAAGGAATTTCTGGGCCAGGCCGAGAAGCACCATAAGGACATCAGCAATGCCTTCTCCTGTCACAGCACTTACAGGTACTACGCCCAGAGTTTTCTGGAAGTTTGTAACCCTATCATAACGTTCTGCTGCAAAGCCCTGGTTGTAAAGTTCGCCTATTACCTCGTAAAGCTTTGTCTCAACCCGAGCCTGAACGTTTTCTGACTGCTTTTTGAATGTAGCCGCAAAAGGCAGATCTTTTTGTGAGACCCAGCCTCCTATCCTGTCGATTTTGTTAGCAACGACAACAAAAGGAGTCTTGAATCGCTTTAAGATCTGCAGGCTTTCATAGGTTTGGGGTTTGAAGCCTTCATTTATGTCTACTACAACAATTGCAAGGTCAGCAAGGGCACCTCCCCTGCTTCGGAGAGTTGTAAAGGCATGGTGTCCGGGGGTATCTATAAAAAGCAGCCCTGGAACTATAAAACGGTCTCTCAGCCTTGGATCTCCAAGCTTCTTAACAATCACATCTATCGGAACTTCAGTTGCTCCGATGTGCTGGGTAATTGCTCCGGCTTCTCCGCTAACAATTGCAGTACCCCTTATCTTGTCCAGCAGAGTTGTTTTTCCATGGTCAACGTGCCCCATCACGCAGACTATAGGAGTTCTCAATTTTTTCTTGTCGGTCATATGCAAAACCTCTCTCATTCCCGCGTCTTATTTGTTGCAGGTCCAGAAGGGTCCGATTTTCCCCCGAAGGACCAGTATCGCAGGCACCGGAAAACCTATTCTCGTGTTCAGAGATATTCAGAAACACGAACAGGCTTTGATACACCTGCTTTACTCGTATAGACAGACCTCATCGATCCTGGAATATTTCCCGATTTCGGAGTCCTTGAAATGGATTGCAATTTCCCTTGCTGCAGCTTCTGGAGAATCTGATGCATGAATCACGTTTCTGCCTACGTCTAAGGCAAAGTCCCCGCGGATTGTGCCAGGAGCAGCATCTACCGGGTTTGTAGCCCCGTTTACAGCTCTCATAACTTTAACTGCATCTTTTCCGGCAACTACCATTGAAACTGAAGGGCCGGAAGTAATGAATTCGATAAGGGAGGGGAAGAAAGGCCTGGCTGCATGCTCACCATAATGTTCTTTTGCAGTGGCTTCACTGATTACGTTCATCCTGAGAGCGACGATTTTCAGGCCCCTTTTTTCGATCCTGGAAATGATCTCTCCGACCAGTCCGCGCTGGACTCCGTCAGGCTTTACCATAACGTATGTCTGTTCCATATGCACACCTTAAGAGATCAGGCTTTTTTAAGCTGGATTTTACCTTTCTCGGTCCATTCGGTACGGCGCGGAAGCCTACCAAGATCGAAGTTGCTCATGCATTTAGAAGAGTGCATGTAGTATGTAGAACCATCTTTTTTGACGTAGAGCTTACCTGTACCAGGCTCAAGCATCTTCCCGCAAAAATAGCATTTCCTCTGTTCCATTTATCTCACCGCATTTTACCTGGTGGTCAGTTTCTTGGCTTCTCTTGAGGTCTCAAGAAGCATAAGAATGTCCCCGATTCTGACAGGGCCTACACAGTTCCTTGTGATTACACGGCCTTTGTCCCTGCCTTCCAGAACCCTGCACTGGATCTGGCTAGCTTCGCCATGCATACCTGTATTCCCAATAACGTCAATAACCTCAGCAGCAAAGCCGCCGGTTGTGCTTTCGTCAGCCATAATCAGCACTCCTTGTTATCAGGATTATTTAAGAGCTTCAAGCTTCTGGGCAATGTCCTGAATCATTTCAGCTGCTTTTCCTGCATCTACAATAGCGACAGTTGCGCAGGATACACTAAGCCCACTGGCTGCACCAAGTTCTTTCTGATTTTTAATAAAGATAAAAGGTGCTTTCTTTTCTTCGGAAAGTGGAGCAATGTGAGCGATAATTTCTGCAGGTTCAATGTCTTCTGCGATCAGAACAAGCTTTGCATTTCCTCTTTCTATTGCTTTTGTGGCTTCGTTTGTGCCTTTTTTGATCTTTCCGGTGTCTCTGGCAAGTTCAAGAGCTTCGAGCGCTTTGTTTGTAAGTTCTTCTGGAACATCGATTTTTGCGAATTGTGCCATTTAAAATTCTCCTTCGAAATTGCGGATCACGCAATTTTTCATCAATCATAGGTTTTTAACACATATCTGTCAACACTGAAAATCCAAATTCTTAGAAGAGAACCTGAAATCCTTCAATGCGAGAGTTAATGAGTTGAAACATTGACACTGCTAGCTAAATGCTGCAGATCGAACCTTAGAAGTACATAATTGCCTATAAACCTTCTGCTTGAAAACACGAGTCATAAGCAAAAAGGAAAGTAGAGCAATAGAACGTTTGTGTATATGCGGAATGTTTCCTATTCCGAAACAAAATGTAAACTAATGCGTCATAGTTATAAGTAATGCAATAAATTTTGATTTTTATGGACACAATTTATTATGAAGCTTATAAAAATCTCTATCTCAACCTTACAAATCACTGCAGTGCAGATTGCACCTTCTGCATTCGCAACTTTGCAGACGGAGTTTACGGGTATGATCTTAGGCTTTCAAAAGAGCCATCAACAGAGGAAATTATTAACGCTCTGGAAGGATTGGATCTTTCAAAATACAGGGAAGTTGTATTCACAGGACTTGGAGAACCTACACTAAGGTTCGATGTCGTGCTTGCAGTGACCCGCTGGCTTAAAAGCCAAAATATAAGAGTCAGACTTGATACCAACGGACACGCAGCTCTTATTAATCCCGGGAAAGATGTGATTTCTGAATTGAAAAATGCAGGAATGGATTCCATTTCTGTAAGCCTTAATGCCGAATCCGAAGAAAAATACAATAAAATATGCAGACCGACACATAAAAACGCTTACAGAGCTATCCTTGAGTTTGTGAAGGCTGCAAAAAAAGCAGGAATTCATACAAGAGTTACAGTAGTTGATGTGTCCGCAATTGAT
>CAZCKG010000149.1:0-5644 GCA_964498825.1 uncultured Methanosarcinales archaeon | reverse complement strand
GCTCCCGAATCGCAATTCGGGAAGCGAAGGATTTACATGCAAGGGAAACATAAAGTGCACAAAAAAGCCGCTTAAAAGACAGAATAACAAAAATGAATTAAAATTAGACTGGAAAAGATAGAGGAAGAGAAATGGCTGTATGGAAGGGAAAGAAAGTGGTTTTAAACACCACTATGGGTGACATTACGATCGAGCTTTTTGAGGATATGCCTATTACTGCAGGAAATTTTGCAAAACTCGTGGAAAAGGGGTTCTATAATGGAACAGTCTTCCACAGGATCATTGACAAATTCATGATCCAGGGCGGAGACCCGACAGGGACAGGTATGGGAGGCCCGGGATACGAAATTCCGGACGAGTTCACAAAACACAACCGAAACGACAAGGGAACCATTTCCATGGCAAATGCAGGCCCGAATACAGGCGGCAGTCAGTTCTTTATCAATCTTGTAAATAATAATTATCTCGACAAAATGCATCCTGTCTTCGGAAAAGTAGTCGAAGGAATAGATGTCGTAGAAGCCATGGGAAAAGTGAAAACCGACCGTCAGGACCGCCCGAAAACTGAAGTGAAGATTATAAAAGCCGAACTGGTCTGAAGAAGAAACTATTACTATTGATTAGTATTTTTTCCGGCATCGGCAGTTAAGCTATAGCATTAGCAGTTAAGATGTAATATTGGCAGCCTGGGTATTATCAGTGGTTAAACTCTGATACACGTCAGTTTGTCTTACACATCTTAACTTCATAAACTGATAAACCAATAATAGCATTAGGTTTCATACTGAGTTTCGAATTTATCTTATTTGCTTTCCCAAAAATCGTGATCCCAGTAAAACAAGCTTTTATATTAGTTTTTACTGACAAGGTAAGCTGTTAAGATAAGTGAAATTACATACGGTTACTATTATCACATGGTTGCAAAGTTACACAGGTGCAAACTTCAACTTGTCGTAAAAAGACTTAAAAGCTCTTGAATCTCTGGATCTCTCTCCTTATTTCTTTAATTTAAAAGAGCTCTTCGGGAAAGCTTTATCTGTTCTTATCTATAATCTCAATGTAATCTAAGATCTCGTTCAGGACTGGATTAGTTGAGTCAAGATAATTAAAACATTTTCTATTAAGTTATATCTTGGATTTTTATATCATATGGTTTGCAGCATATTTATTTAACAGATAAAACAGATAATAAGTCCATCAACACATTTTAAACTTATACCTAAACTCAAAAGGACAGGATAATAAATGGTTAAAGCAAAAGTTGCAGTAAACGGTTACGGAACTATTGGTAAAAGAGTTGCAGATGCTGTAATGGCTCAGACCGATATGGAAATTATTGGGGTTTCCAAGACGAAGCCAAACTATGAAGCTGCAGTGGCCAAACAGCTTGGGTATGATATATATGCTCCTGCAGCAAATCTGGGAGCTTTTGAGAAGGCAGGCATACCTGCAGCAGGGTCCATTGAAGAAATGGTAGAAAAGGCTGATGTAGTTGTGGACTGTACACCCGGAGGAGTTGGAGAGGAAAATAAAGCTCTATATCAGAAAGCCGGAGTAAAGGCAATCTGGCAGGGCGGTGAAGATCACGAACTTGCAGGTTTCTCCTTCAATGCGATCTGTAATTACGAGCAGGCTCTGGGCCTTGACTTCGTAAGGGTTGTTTCCTGCAATACTACAGGACTTTGCAGGGTAATTTATCCTCTGGACAGGGAATTTGGGGTAAAAAAGGTTAGAGTGACTCTTGCAAGAAGAGCAGTAGATCCTAACGATATAAAGAAAGGGCCAATTAATGCAATCGTACCTGATCCGATTAAACTTCCCTCTCACCACGGGCCTGATGTACAGAGTGTGCTCCCACACATCAACATTACAAGTGCAGCCATGAAGATTCCGACAACCCTAATGCACCTCCACACTGTAAACATGGAGCTTAATAAGGACTGCACTGCAGAAGATATTAAGAAAGTTTTCTCTTCCCATCCCAGAATACACTTTGTAGGACAGGGAATTTCTTCCACAGCCGAAATCATGGAATACGCCAGGGATATAAAGCGCCCAAGAAATGACATGTGGGAAAACTGCATCTGGACTGATTCCATAACAGTACATGATAAGGAAATCTACTTCTTCCAGGCAATCCACCAGGAGTCTATTGTAGTTCCAGAAAACATAGATGCTATCAGAGCTATGATGGAACTGGAAAGTAACGGTGCAAAATCAATGGAGAAAACAAATAAAGCTATGGGACTGTAAGTATCTGGCAACTCCGATTTTTGAGGGCTCTGGCTTAAAAAATGTTCAATCTGATTATCCCGGAGTCCTAAAATCCGGATTTTGTGTTTCCGAGAAATCTAAATACTCATATTCTATATCCAGATGAGATAATCTAGTGCTTTTAAATTTAATAAACTGGCTCAAATATGAACTCATTAGACTCAAATTTTTTGAAATTATCCCGGGAAGCTTTTAAAGCCGCATCAGATTCAATCAGTGATCTTGCAGGCACTGATGCAGCAGCCAGCTTTGTTCGTATGGGGGCCGACGGGACACCTACTACTAAAATAGATCTTGTAGCAGAGGATGCTATAATTGATGTGCTTGAAGCCGACGGCAGGTCCATGAGGATTATAAGTGAAGAAAGGGGAGAGCTTATTCTGGGAGACTCCCCTGAGTTTTCCATTGTTCTTGACCCTCTTGACGGGACATATAATTCCTATGCTGGAATTCCTTTCTATAGTGTTTCAATGGCCGTTGCTTCCGTTGACCTTTCAGACATCAGGTTTGGATATGTCAGTAACCTTGCATTACGCGAAGAATATTATGCAGAAACCGGAAAAGGAGCCTACCTTAACGGAAAAATGATTAAAACTTCGCATAATTCGGATCTGCGGGAACTGTGTGTAAGTGTTTACGGCTACAGGCAAAACGTGGAAAGAACCCGAAAAATCTACAAAAACGTAAGACGTATAAGGTTATTTGGGAGTGTAGCACTCGAAATGTGCTATGTGGCCTCAGGCAGGCTTGACGCCCTTGTAGATATTCGAAACGCTTTGCGTGTGACGGATGTGGCAGCAGGGATACTTATTTTAGCGGAGGCAGGAGGGCTTGTAACAGATGGGCATGGAAATCCTTTTAAGCTTCCTGATAGTGTAACTGCTAGAATCGAAATGGTCGCATCCAATGGACATGTTCACGAAAAACTTTTAAAACTACTCTCAGGAGGATAAGTTGGCGATAAAAAAAATAGGAATCTGCTCACGTTGCGATAGACCTGATGTAATTGAAATGGTCAGACGAATTCTTTCCCATTTCAGCTCGCAGGTGCAGATCTTTGTCTCCACTTCCACAGCTGATGTACTCGGTATCGAAGGTGTTCCTGTTGAGAGTATGAGGGAGAAGGGAGTAGAACTTATTGTCAGTGTGGGAGGCGATGGTACAGTCCTCAGGAATGTTGCCAAAATGAAAGATCCTCTCCCTGTACTCGGGATTAATATGGGGACTCTAGGTTTTCTCGTAGATGTGGAGCCCAGGGATGCTATTGAGACCATAGAGGAGGTCCTTTATGGTTTTTCGTATCTTGAAAGGATGCGGGTAGATGTCTTCCTTAACGGAGAAATGCTTGAGACCGCTACCAATGAAATTGCAATAATGTCTGCAAAACCGGCGAAGATTATTCAATTTCAAGTCCATGTGAACGATTGCCTTCTTGACAACATGCGTGCCGATGGTGTAGTTTTTGCAACTCCTACTGGTTCGACTGCTTATGCTATGAGCGCAGGCGGTCCTATAGTAAGCCCCAGAGTAAATGCAATAGTGGTTGTTCCCATTGCACCTTTTAAACTCTCCTCAAGACCATGGATCATCCCGTCTGACAGTGAAATCACAATAAGATTGTCGTCCCCAAAAAAAGAGGCTGTTGTTGCAATTGACGGGCAGAAATCTTACAGGATCAGGCCTGAAGATATTGTCAAACTTAAAAAGTCCAAATATCCTGCTCGTTTTGTGAAGGTTTCAGATACCTGTTTTTATGAAAAAGTTCAGAGGAAGCTTTCATGAGAATATTTGCCTGTATCCGTCTGTTCTAATTTTGGTTTTTTTCACCAGCTTTAGTCTAAGTAACATTTTCTCTTAGTCTAAACAAGTTTTCTTAACAATTTTTCTGGCTATTTCCAATCTTGAACTTAAAATATTCAGAAGCTATGCCGGAATTGAGTTTATAATAATGTCGCTGCCGGAAGCTCTTTTCCTCCAAGGAAAACATTTATACACGTGTAGGTAAAGCTATGCTTAATTTTTACAGGACACAATATTTTTGGACTTTTAAAATTTTTAAACCATGGTATTTTTTATCAAGCCTTAGAGTAATTCTTTAGGCCGTTCATCAATTATATATCATTAAAAATAATCAAAAATATCCTTCAATCATTAAAAAAATCGAGGACGTAGCAAAAATGTCAGAGAGCGAGCAGTATTCCAGAAATACACTGATGGACTTTATCGAATATCGCCCCCTTGATATCGAAATTTGTGATGTAACCCTTCGAGATGGAGAACAGACTCCGGGAGTTGCGTTTTCAAAAGAACAGAAGCTGGCAATGGCTAGCGAGCTTAATTCCATGGGTATTGAGGTTATAGAAGCCGGATTTCCGGTAGTCTCCGCATATGAAAAAGAAATTGTAAAGGAAATCGCAAACCAGGGCTTTGATTCAAGAATTTGCTGCCTCTCAAGAGCCGTAAAGGGGGATGTGGACGCTGCCCTTGATTGTGACGTTGATATTGTAAGCATTTTCATTGCAATGTCTGACATGCACCTCAAGTACAAGTATCACAGGAGCCTTGAGGAAATGCTCGGCTGTGCAAAAGACGCCATCGAGTACGCAACTGACCACGGGTTAAAAGTGCGTTTTGCAGCCGAGGATGCAAGCCGGACTCCTGTTGACCGCCTCAAGCAGGCTTTCAAGGAAGTTGAAAGCGAATATAAAGTGCAGTATGTGAGCCTTGCAGATACTATAGGCATTCTTAATCCGACTACGACTCATTACCTTGTAAGTGAGATTTACAAGTCAGTCAACACTTCCATCTGTATACACTGCCACGATGATCTCGGAATGGCTACAGCAAATACCCTTGCAGCTGCCGAAGCCGGAGCAAAACAGCTCCATACGACAGTTAATGCTATAGGAGAAAGAGCAGGAAATGCTTCTCTTGAAGAAGTAATAGTAGCCCTCAGGATACAGTATGGAATCGACCGCTATGATACAACAAAATTAACTGCCCTTTCCAGAATGGTTTCGGAATACTCTGGCATCACACCCTCAGTAAACAAAGCTGTTGTCGGCCAGAATGCCTTTACCCACGAATCCGGAATCCATGTCGCTGCAATCCTGGAAGAGCCGCGTACCTATGAACTTTTCCTTCCTGAGATGGTCGGAGGAAAGCGCAACCTCGTCGTAGGAAAGCATACCGGTACAAAAGCCTTAAAAGGCATCATTAACAGCATCGGTTTCTGCCTTGAACGGGAAGAACTCTGTGCCCTGATTGATAAGGTCAAGGTTTGCACCGAAGAAAAACATAAGAGCATTTCTCGCGAGCAGCTTGAAAAAATGATCAGTCAGGTCAGGCATGAAAAGAAGGCTTCAGAAAA
>CAZCKG010000148.1:0-5659 GCA_964498825.1 uncultured Methanosarcinales archaeon | reverse complement strand
GAAAATCAGTAAATATAAATTTTACGACATTTTAGTATTGACGGGGCACTAGTTTTAAAAAATAAAGTAAATTTTAAAATCGTCTTAAGATTCTCTCTCGCAACTTTTTAAAGGCCAATTATTAGTGGAAAACCTGCATTTTCCTGCTGGAAAGAAAAAACGAGATAAAATGGAAAAAAGAAAAAATCGAGATAAAAGAAACTATTGGGATGCTTAAATAAGTGGACAAAACCAAATGTCTAAACTTACAAAAAATGGTCCCTGGTTATTACGGATTATAGCCTCTGGTTTATATTACGAATCCTGAAGTATCTTCAACCATACCCAATCCACTTCCTGTTTCATCCAGTGTTATGACCTTATCTTCAATTTCGATCTGGAAATCAACAACTTCCACAAGGTTCTCTATATAATTAAAATTAAAGTTATTTATAAAGCTAAAAGATTCCTTACAATAGCTCTTCGTAACCATGAACACTTTCCCCTCTTCAGCGGTAATGATCCACCTTTTATCTCCTTTTTTGGAGGGATATTCATGCACTTTGGCTTTTTTGAAGTGATGCATTTTCTTCGTTTCTGCATCATAAAAATCCATGGAGTTATGTATATTGTATTCTACTCCTCCAATCTCGATATTAGGTATGTAGTAGGTCAGGATTGATCCATTTCTGAAAACAATTCTTGACCATTTCCAGGGTATAAACGGCCCTACAACAATTACTTTCTGGGCATAACACTTTCCGGAGAAATCCTTGTCAAACAACATACCCTCAAAATCGAAATACAGATTAGCAAGCCTGTACCCGAATAAGCTTTTAAAATCTTCAGACAATTCGCAATCATAGTTATCGTCTGCTGGCTCTTTGATATCCAAACAGCAAATCTTTTTTCCATCGTTTGAGATCTCAAGCATATATTTCGGAAAGGACCCATAGAACTCAGCCTGAATATCTCTGGTAGAGCAGGTTACCTTCTCATCTTCCGCTTGAATAATCCCAAGATCATCCGTAATATTTCTCTGGATTTCGTCATAGGCCCAGGAGATACAATATCCCTCTGTTTTATTGTCTATTATCCTGCTGTTTTCTACATACTTGTCATTGACCTCGATATCCCCTGCGCTCCTGCCGAACATGAGAAAAAACTGGCGTCTGGACCCGTCATTTGACGTGAATTTCATGAACCAGTATTCTTTCCCGAAAAGAGGGAGTTCTTCAAAAGAAAAAAGAAGGTCATCAATGCCTTTGTTGCTTCCCTTTTTCAGCACTAATCTTTCTATTTTACCTGTACCTTCTTTTATCTTTTCTATTGAAGCGATAAATGCTTTCTTTTCAATCTCAGGTAAACTTTTGATATAATCATTTCTTTCTTTTATGAAATTTAAAAGCCTGTCTTTTTCAATTCTGATTCTCTCTTCAAGATTTATGTTTTTAGTAGGCTCTTTCTCATCTAGTGTAACAGCCATTTAATCGCCTCTTAACCTTTAAGTAAATGCTTTTTAGAAACAGGACTTTCATAGATTCTAAAAATAACATTATAATAAATATACTGTGTAATTCTCATACATTAATATATTTTTCTCTAAGTAAGGTGGTATCTTTTTAAAAGACTTCTCTCAAGATTCTTTATTATTCTCGATATTGAAAACTGAGAGTATCAAGGACCTGGTAATGGATGAAACCTGCAACTGCCTTAGAGGAATCCATAGTTGAGGAAGAAGATGATAAATCCGGTTTGCAGATAGAATTTGCAATTTATGATTATGAGAGACGCAAATAGGTTCAGCCTTGTTTCACTTGTTAATATGATAAAAATCATTAATTGGAAGTTGGGTTCTAGGAAAGAGGCTAAGACAAGGTGAGTCTGGATGAGTCTAAAACAAGCTTATGCTGGGGCTTTTGTACTACTTACAGGACTTGGAATAAGGACTTGGAATATATAGTAGTGGTGCAATAGATTTAGAATGGATATATAGCCGTATAGCGGGGGTCGCGGTTTGTATCTGGCTATTTATTCGGCTAATCGATGAGGAAACATGCAACGTTCGAAAGTTATACGTGATTTTGACATTTGGTTTATGGTGCAACGAGGAGATATAAGCCACCGTGAAGCTAAAGCCATGACTCTGAGGCGAGACATGATGGATATGAAAAAAGAGCCTTTATATCTTGCTGCCCTCCTTCTAGGATTGATTGCTATCGGAGTGCATTTTGGATTTCCTTTCTATTTGATGGTTGGAATTGCATTTTATTTACTGTTAAGAGATGTTTATCTTACCTGGATGAAATTTACGGAAATGGCAACTGAAATCAAGTACCTTGAAGCAGGACTTTTACTGAAAAGAAGCTGAGCGGATGGGAACAATGAAGGGAAAAATCATACTAAAGCTAACTCATTCTCGCTGTAATTTTTTCTTTTTTCTATTTATGGATTAAAAAAACCTTGAATCTATCTCACTTGCTAAGTTCCGTGTTGGAACTATTCCCTGTATTTTGCTCTTAACTTTCAGATTTAGATATTTAGAGCAATGTCACAAAAGCCTGAGGCCCGTTTAAAATCATCTGAAAACCTTTCCGGAATGCAGGTCACCGGAAATTTTGCACAGAGCTCATCCCAAAACCAATTTTATTCTCAAATCAAAAAGTTTTAGAATCATTTTTCACGATCAGAAACCAGATTGATTATTTTGAACAAGAGACTTAGAAAAGCAAGTTTGAGTTTTGGGATAAGTCCTATTTGAAGAGCAATGCGTTCTCAATACTTAAAGTAGCGAAGGTATCATTTGCTTGGATTGACAACGGGGCTTGGTACACATGGATTACAAAGTATCTTATAAATTTTTAAAGTGTAAAATTTTACAGCGGAAGCACAAACATTCGCTATAAAACAACAGTTGAAACTGTAAATCTCGTACAAGTAAATACAAAGGTAATATTCAGTTAAAAAGTTACGATATAAGTTTTGGCAATGTCTATTCTTAAGTTGTAACATTTTAACGCACAAAAGTAATTAAGTACATATCACTCTTAAATCACCTTATAAAAAAAGAGCAGTCAACATGAGGTGAAAATAATATGTTTATACCATTACATATGTATCATCGATGTCCATTTCCCGGTCGAAATGCCGGCCGCTGTCGTCGCGGAAATTGAAGTTATTGTATTTAGGACTTAATCATAGTGTTGCGATAGATCAAAAAAGGTTGAGAAACTCATCAGGAACTGTGATAAATATCTTTATCGGAGACATATACTTCATGTTTCCCAGTACTCTATTTTTTAGATTAATTTTGGGTTAAGGTGCTGATTAATCAGAAGGTTATGTAGGCACCTGGAAGTAAGAGACATTTATACAAGTTTTAGTAATACTGGTGCTGCGATTCTAACTGTGTATGCCTAACTCAATTATATCAAAAATGGTATCAGGAATATGAGATACATGTATCTGGCACCATTTTTGGAGAGAAATATTGATTAATTAGGAAGCAATTGAAGTGCCAAGTAATAATAAGACCTGCATGAAAATTAGCATAATTGTTATGTAGTTAACTGAATAAAAAATTCATTTTTAAATTCTCAACATATCTTACTCAATGTTGAGCAAAATGGGAAGTTGATAGTAAATAAGTTGAGTATTCGGTTATTGTTCCCTAAAAATGGCCCTCCATATGCGAGTCTGGCTAAAAGTCCTATCATAAGCAATAACAGTACCATTAAAGTAATCCGCTAAAATAGTTCCTTTAGCTTCTCCTCCCTGTAAGATAAATAATTTAGTAAGATTCCCTGAACCTTCTCCATAATCTGGTGAAGCACTCCAGATAGAAGTTTCTATAAAAGCACGATCTGTTTCAGGGTTATACCAGTTTAATACTTGCTCTTTTGCTTTTTTGATTATTTCTTCCATTTCTTCATCTTTTGTTGCCATTAAATTACCTTTATTTTTTAGATATGTCTCTATCGCGTGAATCTCTATGTATAGTTCTAAGAAGTGTTTTTCATTTTTTGACAGGAATTCTTCTCAATTCTCAAGTTTTGTGTTTGCCATATCGAGTTTATAGTTTTTTCGATTTCTTACCTCTTAACCCAATTTAAATACGATTTGCTCGAATCCGATTTCTCATTGTATGTGCCGCAGAACTGTGATTCAGGATTTCATTTTTATGCTCGACAACCAAGAAGTTTACGTCCTTCAATTAATCCATTTACACATATTATTAACGCTCTGCGCAGCTTGATATTTGGAGAAACTATCTTGTTTGCAGAAATCCTGCCTGTTTTGCGCTATTTGCAGTGATGTACCGTTGTAGCTTTGCGCTGGCAATATGAGTCTCAAAAAAGAATCTGCCTGCTAATTGA
Organism: uncultured Methanosarcinales archaeon; assembly: GCA_964498825.1. Taxonomy (GTDB): domain Archaea; phylum Halobacteriota; class Methanosarcinia; order Methanosarcinales; family Methanosarcinaceae; genus Methanosarcina. The sequence goes on along the minus strand of CAZCKG010000148.1, from coordinate 1,304 downwards.
GATCATTATATTTTATTGACCAAAGTTCTCAGCACATTGATAAAGAAAAAAGTAAAAGAGGAAAAAAATAAAGAAAAATGAAAAAATGAATAATGGAGGCTTATAAAGCCTATTTAAAGTTATTTCAAAGCCTGTTTTATTTGTTTTTTTACTTTAGTTCTCTGGGCTGCTTTTCTTCAGGCAGAACAGGCAGAGGCATGGTATTAATCAGAATTGGACTTTTGATATCCTTTGCTCTTTCGATCACAAGTTCCTTTCCTTTCTGGGTAAGGGCAAAAAGCGGAACTGCCGTCCCTACCTGGGCAAGAGGCTTTACAAGATCCCTCATGTACTTTGAAGCGCAGCTGGTTGTAATGTCTGCATTTTCGACAAGAGTCTGGGCATCTTCCTTGCTTAAACCCGTAACGTGAACTCCAATTATTATCAAATCAAGCCCAAGTTCGGCTTCAAGCTTCCGTAACTCTTTTGCGGTTTCGGCAAAGGCTGCAGTTACTGCAATCCTTTTGTTACCGAGTTCAGCTGCCTTTTTCACGCCTGCAACAGGATCCATTTTTGCAGTTGAAGGGTCAAGTACAATTCCACCGCGTTCTGTGATCCCTTTTATGATGCCTTCGATAGGCTCGGTTTCTACAAGACCTGACATCCTGCCGCCCATACCTTGAACAAGGATAGGGTTGTTGGAAATAACTGTTCCTGCGCCTTCACAGGCTGTTACTGTTGTGTCAAGTAAACCTCTGCTCAGGCCTGTCATCATAACTTCCGAAGCTCCGAATCCTACAAAATCTTCAAGTTCCAGCTTGCGTTTGTCAGTAAACATCCCGAAATCGCTTATTCTAAACTCCATATTCTTCTTGACTTCTTCCGGAGTTATCTTCTGAATTCCGCGCACCTTGGCAAAGATAGGACACCACCCGATTTCAGGCTCCCCTACTTCGATGACTTTCCCATCCTTAATGACTACTCTTGTTTTTCCGACTAATTCCATTATATGGGGCATGATTACACCTTCCAAAATCGATCAAAAATATGATTGTTAAGAAATTAAAATCCGGTAAAAATAACAGTTAACGTTTGTGATTGCTTACTTAATAGTTTATTGGTTTTGGGCTTTCGATTCTACTTATGTCCTGATAAAGAAATTCTAACTATTTGATTTTGGTTTTTCAATCTGCTTTTTGATTTTTTAGTCGAGAATTGAAGTATGTTTTTTGAATGATTACTTTTTGGACTTTATTTTGTTATTTATATTGATTAAGGTTCTCAAATTAGAATTTCGATTTAAAAACTTATTCTTTTTTTCCCTA
>CAZCKG010000147.1:0-5666 GCA_964498825.1 uncultured Methanosarcinales archaeon | reverse complement strand
TTCCAAAACCATTTCCAATATCACTTCCTCCAATATCACTTCCTCCAAGATCGAATCCTTCAGGGAGTTCGAATCCTTCGGGAAGTTCGAATCCGCCAGGAAGTTCGAATCCTTCGGGAAGTTCGGTTCCATCATAGTCGATTTCGTCAAGAGGTTCTCCGTCAACGTACAGTACATAGTTGAGCTCAAGCTCATCATATTTAGCAGCTAAATCATCATTAGCAGTGAATTTGAAAATAAGACCCGTCGTTGAGTTGAAGTAGTCGGCTTGAGAACAGACATAGCCCTCTTCAGGAGAAATAAGTGTTACTTTCGGAGCGCATGTGTCTACATACAGGTCACCGGTACCACTGGAACCTATGTTTCCGGCATCGTCACTGAGCTGGATTTCCCACTTGTAATAGCCGTCATTTAGATTCAGCTCAATTAGCTTATATGCCCCGGAGGCCATAGTTCCTGTACTCTTTGAGACACCATCGATATAAAGGTCGTAGCATATTTCATCGTTTGTTTCATCGTAAGCAGTGAAATTAAAGGGTACGCAACTTTCACTGACAATCTCTGATTCCGGTGTAATTTTCGTAAACTCAGGAGCTATATTGTCAATTTCAAAAACATTCAAGAAAGTCTCGTCAATTGTTTTTCCATTCGGGCGTACTCCTAATACGGTTGCATCCACTGCACTATTTACATCGTCTGGAACTTCGTATTCACAGGACCAAACAATGCCATTGCTGCATTCGGCGTCACTTACATTGTCCATTGCAATCGGTAAAGAAACGTCGTCCTCAACAGTTAATTCCGCACTAGAGATTGGTATATTGAAGGTTGCAGTGAGAGTTACCACATCTCCCGCCTTGAAAGGACCTGTTTCGTTACAGCTTAATGTGATACTTGGACTATTGGCTGTGTTCCCAGTTGCGCTTGCCGTTCCTGCTAAAAAAGCCATAATTAGCAGCGCACCAAATAATATAAATTTTTGATTCATGTTCTGCACCTAGATTCCGCAAATATTGATTTTACTCCATTCCAACATTGATTATTATTTGATCTTAAATAATATTTTAAAGTTAACGAAATATGGCAGATTCCTCTTATTTGTTAGTTCAATAAAAAGTCTAAAAATTGAACCTGTTGGTAACCAAAACTTGAATAAAAAAAACCATCTGATTCTCAAATTCCATATATTACGGCTCCATCTTTAACCCCACCCCCTATATATGTTGCAATGATCGAAACCTGATGACAGTGTTGGCCAATCAGTACTGGCCAATCAGCGCTGTATTTTGGCATGGGCTGTTTATTTTGAATACTCCGCTCAAAGAAAAAACGTTATTGAGAGCAAAATTCTATTTTTATGTAGAGTACATGCCTTTACATATTATCTAATACCGATAATATCACTAAGATTGAACCGGAACTAATATAAATCTTTCTGAAAGTATAAAATTATCGGGCTCATTTTCATATAATTACGACATATTTATCATTATATATCTAAGTGAAAAAAATAAATATTATGTAATTTAATACTCCTTAACAATCAAATCTATTTTATAAACCTCTTATTTGATTCTCCTTTAAAGTCGGGAGATATTTTGAAGGAAACAAATGGAGTTCACGCATCTCCTTAAAGATGTAAGCTCATAAATCTTAAAATGTTAGAAAGACATAATGTATAATCAGTCTAAATCAAAAAAGTTTTCATTAGAAGGAAAAGGGAATTTAAAATGAAATACACTTTTCAGGATTCTACCGCTTTACCTGTCCAGAGAGATTTCATCCAGGACCTTCAGGAATTTATAGTTATTTCAAAGGAAGTCCTGCCTCTTGAAAAATCAGCTATCAAAATAAGGGAAGAAAATATATTGGAGACCGAAATCTTCGAAAAAACGATTCAGAATATCGAAGAGTTTGAAACAGATTTAAATATATATCTGGAAAGTCGCACCGCGGAGATCAAAGAGGATACTATTCTCGAGATCAAGGATACAGTCCTTCAGGCTCTTTCAACTGCAGTAATAGCCAAGAAGAACGAGAAACTTGAGGAACTCAACAAGCAGCAAAAACAGAATCTTACAGAGGTGGAGCAACTTCAGACAAAGATCCTCTCAAGCTTGAGTTCTTTTTTTGAAAACAGTATTTATGGAGCAAAAAAAGCTTACTATGCTTTTTTTGAAGACAAAAAACTGAGAGGAAAACAGATAAGCTTTCTTAACGGTATGCAATGCGAATTTGATCTGGACTTCACACAGGACAATTTCAAAGTAAAGGATCTTCACAACCTTGTTTTGCCGATATGGATAAGGAGTGGAATCCTATCCAGAGAAAGGAAGGTAAAAAAATATGATCTATCAGATTTCCACGTTACAAGTGTAGAATGTGAAGCAAATAAGCTGAGAATTATACTCGAAGACAAAGATCCGGAAAACAAATTTATATTCTCTGCTAACGAGGAGTCTTTACTCATTCAGCACAAGGACTACGAAATAACAGGAGATAGTGAACTAGTTGCAGCTCTGAACAGAGATTCCGTCGATATATTCATGATAAAAGTCAAAGAGCTCTTTAAGACATCTGTGGGAGCAAAAATGCTCAGGAGGGTTACATTCGATGGCAAAAACGTTTTTGATGATAACAGAGTCTTTGATTGTCTTAAGTTAATTGCCTCAATATACGGACAGCTGGTAACCCAATGCATCGAAAGAGGATATACTGATGGAGAAATTACCATCAAAATAGAAGAGTCTGGAAGGATCAGAACAGAAAAATACCTTGAAAAATCAGAAATTTTTAGTGAACTTTCAAGCCTGGGAAATGAAGGAAGGGAACTTGCCGCAGTCCTGAGAGTTACGGAAGCCTGAAAAATAGAGAAGATATCCTCTGGTTCAGAGCGTAAACAATGTGTGGAAAACCTTTGCCGATATTATTATAGAACGTTTTATGATCTCCAGTCAAATTTAACAACTTGTTCAATATGGAGGAGAACCACTTCTCCTGTCTTTTCTCCACCTGCTAACGAAGCAGATTCTGCTAATCAAAATAATGGCTGATTTTTCGCATAGAGGACAATATCTACGGGTTCTGCTCATAAGGAAATGGTTGATCAACCTACGTCACTGAAATAAAGGTTTCACTCGTAAATTTATGGTTGGTAATTGGCGTTAACAAATCAGATTCAATCATTTTGCCCTTGATGTTTTAAGTCGTCTTTTTCAGTCATCTTCGCAACCACTTATGTTTCCCTTATCTTCATAACCTGATCCATCCGGCAGAAATGGAGTGAAAATAACAACCATAAATAGCAGTAAGAGAGTTCCCCATGTTCTGGCAGTTGCCTCAAAAGTAGCATAAAATACAAGAATACCAAGCATGACCCAGAGAATAAAGCTCAACTGTATGGCAATTTTCACTCGCTGTAGACTTCCCATGCTTTCCTTCAAAAAATCCTCCATACAAAAACCCCCACTACAAAATCCCCATAAAAAATGATTGTCGATTGAATAAATAATTGCTTATCTAAAAGTTGGTTTTTGAGCCAGTGAGGAACAGCCAATAAGGAAAAATCAGTAGTAGAAAACCATTAATGGAAAATCGGCAAGTAAAAACTGGAAGATCAATAATTGAAAGCCAGTACGGAGGAATTAACCCTAAAAAAGTGAATTGGCTGAAAAGATCTAAATTTAAAAGAACGTAAGAAATTTTTCATAATGCTTTATGTATACATCAGCCGGGATTCGAACCCGGGTTCGAGCGTTGGCAACGCCCGGTGATGACCGCTACACTACTGATGTTCTAAGCTGATAGAGTTCACTACCGTTTTCCCCTATATACACCTTCTCATTAATTAAGTTGACCCCTGTGATGTATCTGGGGCATTGTGTTTTATATTATCAAGCCAGTATAGACTGACACCTTTATTCATCTGCAGTTGTGTATTTAATCGATCTTTTAATTCTATCATTGAATTTTTTGAGTGATGGATTTTGAGCGAGCTTGAAAAACTGATAAATCTTGCAAAGAATGCGGCCGAAAAAATCCGGAAATACAGATTTGTACGCATAGTTTCACATAATGATGCTGATGGGTTAACTTCTGCCGGGATAATGGCCCAGGCTCTGTTTCGGGCAGGTACCCGTTTCCAGCTTTCGATAGCCGGAAGGCTTGACGAATCTGTAATTGAAGAAATAAACAGAGGCATTTCGAAGGGAGAACTTGTTATCTTCTGTGATATGGGCAGCGGACAATCGGAACTTATAGGTAAGGTAGCAGCTGATGTTGTAGTCCTTGATCATCACCAGCCAGTAGGTCAGTCTCCTGCGAAGGCTATGGTAAATCCACATATGATAGGAATCGACGGAGCTACAGATATTTCGGCTTCCGGTACCTGCTACCTTGTAGCCCGGGAATTGGGTGAAGGCAATGTCGATCTTGCAGGGCTTGCTATTGCAGGCGCAGTCGGAGACAGGCAGCTCTTCCAGACGGCTAACGCCTTTATTCTGGACGAAGCGTTAAAAGCAGGGGTCGTGTCTGTCCGGAGGGGACTGAAAGTAGGGGATGGGAACCTTGCAGAAGTACTCGCATACAGCACCGAACCCTTTCTTGACATTACCGGTTACCCTGAAAAGGTAAAAGAATTCCTGAGCCAGCTCAGGCTTTCCGGAAATATTGAGACTTTGTCTGAGGAAGAGGTCTCCAGACTTGTCAACGCCGTTGCTCTGAAACTCTCCAGGCAGGCAAGTCCGGAAGCTGTGGAAGCTGTAATAGGCGAAATCTTCCTCCTTAACAGGGAGCTTGTGAAAAATGTTTACGATTTTATCTCCATCCTCAATACCTGTGGAAAGGAGAAAGTTTATGGGCTGGCTCTTGCTCTCTGCATGAAAGATAGGGAGATTGTCAACGAAGCTCTATCCCTCACAAAAGAACACGAAAAAAAGCTTACTCTTGACATCAGGGAAAATGTAGAAAAAATCCACAAAGGAGAGAATATCTGGTATATCAACACCGTTGATGCTCTTTCTACCGGGAATCTTGCAAGCACAGTGGTCCGCTACCTTCATCCTGAACTCCCTTTCATCTGCATAAACGAATCAGAAGGTATTCTGAAAGTTTCAGCCCGGGGCACCCGTGAACTCGTCTCAAAAGGTCTGGACCTTGCCTTTGCTCTCAGGGAAGCTGCAGGTGCAGTCGGAGGAAGTGGAGGCGGGCACAGCGTAGCCTCTGGAGCCTCAATTCCTTTTGGAAGTACAGAGGAATTCCTGAGCATTGCAGACCGGATTATAGGGGAACAGCTCCGAAAAAGCAGCAAAGGGAAACCAACGTAAAAAGATAAACAATCCGTAACAAAGAAAAAGAAAGCAGAAGAATATGAAAAAATTTAGAAAAACGTTTGAGGGGTGCATATGAGAATCACAGGTACAATTGAATTTCCTGACCCGGAATCAAGAGAGTCTGCAGCCAGAATCCTGCAAGCTCTTTCCCCGGACAACCTCAGGAGCATGGAAAGTGAGATCAGTAATCAGAAAGTTGCTGTCAGATTCCATGCCGAGAAAATAGGCTCCTTGCTTGCAACCGTTGATGACTTTCTCATGAATCTTAAAATTGGGGAAGGAGTTGAACAGGCTCTGAAAAAGGGTAAATAAATCTCTTTTTCTCTTTTCTTATTT
>CAZCKG010000146.1:2615-5703 GCA_964498825.1 uncultured Methanosarcinales archaeon | reverse complement strand
TGTCACATGCAAGAAATCTGATGTTAAGGCACAGAATCAGTACGTTGCTTGTCCTCAACGAGGGCAAGATGGTGGGAATCGTCACTAAATCAGACATCAGCAACCGTCTGGCTCAAGCAGAACCTCTCTGGAGGAGACGCCCGATAGACCAGATTCCTATAAAGCTGCTGATGACAGAATCAGTAATATCCATCTATCCCGAAGCCTCAATTTCTCAGGCAGCTGCCTTAATGCTTGAGAACAGAGTGCATAATATTCCGGTGGTAAAGAATGGAATTGTGGGCATTGTCACCATAACAGATATCGTGCGCCATATTGCGGAAAATACCGAAGAAATTAAAACAAAAATCCCCAGATTAATGACTGAGGATATTGTTTCTGTTCACAGGCATCACACTATCAATCATGTAGTAGATGAAATGAACAGAAATGAGATAGAGAGAGTGATCGTTAAAGACGACGCCGGAAAGTCTGTAGGGATCGTTTCCAGGAAGAGTCTTGCCTTAAATCTCTTAACTGACGTACAAGGCGACCTTTCTACAAAAAATATCAAGATGGCCCGTAGATCTTCCCCTGCAGGTCAGAAAACCTACAGATACGTAAAAGAGGTGCCTGTAACAGCAGAAGACATCATGGTTTCACCGATAGTTTCCATTGATGTAAATGAATACGTCAGTACAGCTGCGAAAAAAATGATTGAGGAAGGAGTAACTGCCTTGCCTGTCAGTGATGGAGAGGATATAGTAGGCATACTAAGCAGAACCGACATCATGAAAGCTATCCTCTGAAACATCAGTATGGAGGTATATACGGCAAAAGAGAAATAGCAATCATTAAAGATGGCTGGAATCAAAGAAGGATGCAAAGTAAACTGGAAAAAAGATGAATAAAAAACGCAAACAAAAATTGCGAGAAATATATTAAAAATTCTGGATACGCATGAGGTGAATTGCATGCAAGTTAAAGATATAATGGTACAACCATACAGAATTGACAAGTCAGACACTATATCTCACGCTCTGGACCTTATGGAAAAAAAAGATACAAAGCGCCTGCTGGTAGTTCATGGCGATCAGGTGCTCGGTGTACTTACCATGAGAAGTCTGACAGAACAGCTCGGAACTCGAAAGAAACTGAGCAAACCTGCATCCTCTTTGCATGTTGCAACAGCCGTATCCGATAATTTTGTAAAGGTTCTGCCAGATACTGACATTAAAGATGCACTTACCCTGATGAAAAAGAAAGGTGGCATAGCCATTGTCACTGATAATGGGAATGCAATGGGTTGGGTGACTCCCCAGGAATTCATGAAAATAAATCGCTTCACAGGCTTTGTAGGGGAAGTAATGGAAAAAAATCCTATTATTGTCAGTCCTTCGGATCGAGTGAGCCACGCCAGGCGTCTTATCCTCGATAAGAACGTGGGAAGGCTTCCAGTGATTGAAAATGGAAAGCTTGTAGGTATCATTGCAGAGGATGATATTGCCTTTGCAATGCGCTCTTTCAGGGATTTGGTAGCTGATAATCAACAGGACTCAAGGATCAAAAACCTCCTTGTAGGAGATATTATGACGCGCAGTGTAATCAGTGTCTATACTAATACTCCTCTTTCAGAGGCTGTTCAGGCAATGATGGAACACGATGTAGGAGGTGTTCCTGTCCTTAACCTTGAGGAAGAACTTGTTGGTTTCCTTGCCCGCAGGAATATCATAAATACAATAGAGGAATAAATTAAACTATTAAAGAAAAAGAATCAGAGAACTAAATTAATTAAAGCATTAGCAAGAGACGAGTTAAAAAAGCACCTGTCCTCGAGAAGGACAGGTTTTTCATATTTTCTGAGAATCCAAGCTTTTAAACTTTTTAAGTTCTCAGTATTGATCTATTTAGGAGTTATCTGCTTCTGTGTTGTATTTTTTGTTAGTTGGTCTCTTTCTTAGAATGATTTGTCTCCTCCAATCAGACCTCCAAGGACGCCGCTTCCTCCAATACCGTTGCGTTCATCCCGGCGGCTGTAAGTGGCAGCTGCAAAGATCCTATCAGCAAGGCGAGAGAAAGGCAGGCTCTGCATATAAACAGTACCCGGACCTGTGAGAGTTGCAAGGACAACTCCTTCCCCACCGAAGAGAGCGTTCTTGAAGTCCTTCGACCAGGTTATATCATAGGTTACTGATTCAGTAAAAGCTGCCACGCAACCAGTGTCTATATGGTAAGTCTCACCAGGAGCCAGATCTTTTTTTATCACTGTGCCTCCGATGTGAACGAATGCCATGCCGTCGCCTTTCAATCTCTGAAGGATAAAACCTTCGCCCCCGAAAAGCCCTGCTCCTAGCTTGCGGGTAAAAGCTACTTCCACTTCTACTCCTCGGGCAGCACAGAGAAAAGCATCTTTCTGGCAGAGGATACTACCTCCAAACTTACTAAGGTCAAGGGGAAGAATTTTTCCAGGGTAAGGTGCCGCAAAGGCCACGTGTCCTTTTCCTGAACCTTTGTGAATAAAACTTGTAATAAAGAAACTCTCCCCAGTCAGGGCTCTTTTCAATCCTTTTTTCAGACCTCCAAGAAGCCCGCCACCTTCACTACCCATGCTTGTTTGCATCTGGATTCCGGGCCCCATATAAGCCATAGCCCCAGCTTCTGCCTGAACGGCTTCACCTGGATCAAGCTCAACTTCGACGATCTGCATATCGTCTCCAATAATCTCGTAGTCAATTTCATCTGCCATCGTGAAATCTCCAACATTTTTGGAAATTTAGATCAATTAAAGATTAGAAGCTGAATACTTAAAAAGATTTTTAATGAATTATACCGTTTCCTAACTCTTTCCTGGTTCTTAATACGTTTCCTAAAAAACTGATGATTTTGAATCGGGCCTTGGAATGATAACATATTTTATGTCTAGAAACAGATAAATGAATATGAGTAAAGAGGGGAAAGAGGAAATAGAGTCTGAATTTATAACTAAACTTGCCGATTATCTCAGCTTTGATAGGCAAAGGATTCAGCACCTTTTTGAGAAAAATTACCTTGCCCGCAACTGGGGAAAGTTCGAGCATATAATCCGTTTTGACAAGGAAATTTCCCATAT
>CAZCKG010000146.1:0-2515 GCA_964498825.1 uncultured Methanosarcinales archaeon | reverse complement strand
TTGACAAGGAAATTTCCCATATCGAACACGGAACTGTCCTTTATGAGAAAGGCAACTCTTTTGAACTTATAATGGGCTTCCCAAAGATTCGTAGAGCAATGGTACTGTATCCAACCCTTAAAAAGCACTTCAATGGTCTCAGTAAACTGGTAGTAGAAGAAAAAATGAACGGTTATAATGTCAGGGTAGCAGAAGTTAATGGAAGGATCCTTGCAATTACCCGGAGTGGGTATATCTGTCCTTATACGACCGAAAGGGCGAATGTGAAACTGAATTTAAAGTTTTTTGAAGATTTCTCTGAACTTGTACTCTATGGGGAAATGGTAGGCCCTGACAATCCATATGTCCCAAAATCAATCTATGATATTGATTCCGTAGAGTTTTATATCTTCGATATCCGTGAGAAGAATACAGGCAAACCTCTTTCAACGGCCCGAAGAAGGGAAATAATGGAAAAATATGGCTTTTTACAGGTGAGGTCCTTCGGAGAAATTCCCCTAGAAACCGCTCCTGAAAGAATTGTAGATATCATCCGAGAACTTGGGAAAATCGATCATGAAGGCGTAGTTATCAAAGACCCAGAAATGAATCTATCCCCTCTAAAATATACCTCATCTCAGAGTAACTGCTCGGATCTTAGGCACGCATTCAAGTTCTATAATGAAGCCGGAAGAGACTATATGCTCTCAAGAATCGTCAGAGAAGGTTTCCAGACAGTTGAATGGAACGAGGATGAAACTGAGTTCAAAAAACGTTGTATGCAGTTGGGCGAAAGCATCCTGAACCCTCTAAGGGAATCTATCAGGAGTGTTAAGAATGGCCAGAGGCTTAATGAAGAGGTCAGGATAAGGATAAAAGATCTAAAAACTGCATCAGAATTCGAGGACTACTTGAAAAGGCTTGGAGTAGATGCAGTCTTTGAAGAACCACAACCTGCAGGAAACGAGTATACTGTCAATATTAAAAAAATAAATAAAAGCACAAATGACAAAACCCAGGCACTCTTAGAAGGAGAGCTCTGGTAACGGTTTTTGTATTTAGATGAGCTAGTTTAATCTTTTTTCGTGAGTTTCCATGAGATGATATTTACGAGGATAGTATCTTTTAACGGGAACTTTAGTACTTTAGTCTGTTATTGAAAACATTGCAAAAAGAAATATATTGCAGTATATTAAATACCAGTGGCGTATTGCGGTATATTGATATGACTAGCATATTGCTTGCATTAAAAACAATTGCATAGAAGTAGCTACCCGATACTGATCCAGAAAAGGAATTCATCATGACAAACGTTGCAATCATAGGGACTGAAAAAAGCGGAAGGACTTCTCTTGCCGCAAACCTCGGAAAAAAAGGGACTTCTTCCGATATAGCCATGTACAATAATGACAAGGAAAGCAGGAAAATGGTTTTTGTGGATGCCCACAGCTATCCAAAAACCTTAAAATCTCTGGTTACGGCGTTGAATATTACTGACATGGTAATTCTCTGCATCCCTCCGCAGGGCCTGGATGCCCATACCGGAGAATGCATTATTGCCCTTGACCTTCTTGGCTTCAAGTATGGAATTATTGCCCTGACACGATCAGATAGCACTCATATGCATGCAATAGATGAATTAAAGGCAAAAATCAAAGCAATTACTGCAGGCACTGTGCTTCAGGATTGGGAATGCATTTCCATTAACACTAACAAGAGCGCAAAGAATCCCTTTGAGGGAGTGGAAGAACTCAAAGCCAGAATCAACGAAATATCGGAAAAAATAGAAGTTGAACAGACTGAGCTCAACAGCCTGCATGCAAGGATTTTCATAGACCATGCCTTCAATGTTACAGGAAAAGGCTGCGTAGTGCTCGGAATTGTCAAACAGGGGATTTCAAAGGATAAGGATAAGACTAAAATTTTCCCTCTTGACAGAGATATCGAAATCCGTTCAATTCAGAGCCATGATGTAGATATTACTGAAGCTCCAACCGGTACAAGGGTTGGAATGCGCCTGAAAAATGTCCAGGCCAAGGATATAGAGAGGGGTTTTATCATATCAGATAAAGAAATTGTAACTACAGATTACACTCTGGAGTGCACCTTCTCAAAATTCACGAAAAAGATCGAGATCGGAAATGTGCTCCATCTTTTTGTGGGCCTGCAGTCTGAACCAACTCGTGTGGAAAAGATTCTCATTGACGGCCAGGAAGTAAAGGAAGTGAAACCTGGAAGTACATGTGTGATGGAACTTTCAGGCAACAAAAAAGTCGCCTACAGCAAAGATGATCGTTTCCTCTTGGCGAATCTGGATCTTACACAACGCTTCGCAGGTTATGGTTTTGCAAAGTAAGGTAAGAAAGAGAGGGATTCTCCAAGAAAGAAACAATCATTCAGAAAAATCATCATAAATAATTACTTGGAAAGAAATTAGTAAGAAATGCGTCAGCAGGAAAAAACATGACCCAAGAACATGATAAAACTCTCTATGGCAGCGTCTTTCATAGAAATATCTGCTGGCAACGCTCATATG
>CAZCKG010000145.1:3653-5726 GCA_964498825.1 uncultured Methanosarcinales archaeon | reverse complement strand
CCAAGTATCTGGCAGGGGTGTTCCCTGTCTGAAAGGGCATTGATCACAGGTATGCTTGAGTATTCGGCAAGCTTCTTCACAGTTTCGTGGCTCAGGACCCTGGCCATGATTCCATGCAGGTAGCCGGAAAGAGTTCTGGCTGTATCTTCGATAGTTTCGCCTCTTCCTACCTGGATATCCTTTGTGCTCAGGTAAAGGGCATGCCCTCCGAAATCTGCCATTGCAACTTCAAAGGACACTCTGGTTCTTGTGGAAGATTTCTCGAAAATCATCCCAAGGCTTTTGTTCTTCAAATACTCGGTAGATTCTCCTGCCTTGCGCTTTGCTTTCAGGTCCGCGGCCGATTCGAGGAGCTCGTAAATCTCCTCTTTCGACAGGTCAGTTATTGAAAGTACGTCTTTCTTCATCGCTTCAACCCCGGTCATTATAGCTGAACTTACTCTATTCTAGCTGAATTAAATTTTATTTGCCACATAGCACATTCTATATTCCACATAGTACTTATTTGCACACCGTACTTTTGCAGACTTCTAAAATGGTCAGCCTCTAAGTTCTTTCATATGGTCTATTCTCTTCTGGATGAGGGCAGCAGTGCCAATATCTTTCCGGAAAAATAGCTTGCCTTTGATATTCTCAAGAGCATTCTGAGCAATTTTTTCGGCTGCACCTATAGTATCCGCACGTCCGACTACAGCAATTGCGCGGGAGCTGGTCGTGTAAACTTTCCCTTCTTTTTCATAGACACTGGCATAATAAATGGAAGCGTCCCTGATGTCTCCTACAATTACCTCGCTGTCCTTCTCAGGATTCTCAGGATAGCCTGCAGGAACTGCGTACTTGCAAACCGTGGCTTTTTTGCTGAAGCTTACAGGCAAGTTTCCAAGAGTTCCTTTAACCACTGCAGACATAATTTCTACAAAATCTGTTTCAATGAGGGGAATTACATTCATGGCTTCGGGATCTCCGAATCTGGCATTGAATTCCACTACTTTTGGACCTCTGGCAGTAAGGATGAACTGGCCGTAGAGGATGCCCTGATATCCTGTCCCTGTTTCTTCGGAAAGCGCCTTTACAGTGTCCTGCATAATCTTTTTTGCTTTCTTAATATCTTCCGGGAGCATAAAGGGAAGGATTTCTCCAGCATCGGTATATGAACCCATTCCGCCTGTATTTGGTCCCAGGTCGCCTTCATAGGCTCTTTTGTGGTCCTGCACCGCAGGGAAGAAGACAAGGCTTTTCCCATCTACAAAAGCCTGAAGAGTGAACTCTTCGCCTATGAAACGTTCTTCAATAACCACGGAATCCTTCTGAAGAAGCTCACTTGTATAAGCTTTGGCAGCCTCGATATCCGGAAGCTGGTCCCCCATTACTTTTACCCCTTTGCCTCCTGTAAGGCCAGAGGGTTTGACTGCAACATCCCCCAGTTTTTCTATGAAAGCATGTGCAGGGCCTTCTTCTGTAAAGACCTCATAGGCAGGGCAGCCTTCAATTCCGTATTTTTTCATGAAATTTCTTGCCCAGGCCTTGTCAAATTCAATAATTGCACAGGCTTTTTTAGGGCCTACAACTGGAATTCCGGCTTCCCAGAGTGCATCTGCCACTCCTGCTGCAAGCGGAGCTTCAGGGCCTACAAAAGCCATTTCTATCTTTCTGGATTTTGCATATTCAATTATTTTTTCAACTTCTGTCTCTTTCTCAAGCAGAAAGTCTTCACAAAGGGCGGCAATTCCGGGATTTTTCTTTGCCATTAATGCATAAAGGGAAGGGTTATGCTTGCTCTTCTTGATTCCTTCGGCAATTGCGTGTTCTCTTCCACCACCGCCGATAAGCAAAATCTTCATTTTTATTCTCCTTGTTCTAAAAATATACTTTATTACTTTAAAATTTAGTTTTTAAATCTAATTGGGGAAATGAACTGAGAAAAGATAGTGAATTTTCAGTCCTCAAAATTTCTCAATAAAAACCTCTTATATTATTTTAAGCGGCATATATTATTGTTAATTATTTTGCCAGGAATAAACTAAGGGACTTCCTATTTCTCTATTTCTTCTGATAAATATCTTCTCATTGTTT
>CAZCKG010000145.1:0-3553 GCA_964498825.1 uncultured Methanosarcinales archaeon | reverse complement strand
TATGAATGAAAACCCATATGAAATATTCCAGAAAGAATGCCCGGAAGTAGCTGCACGTTTTGGTGACCTGATTGAAGCTCAAAAAGCATTGAAAGGACTTGATACTAAAACAAAACAGCTAATCAATATAGCCATACAGACTGCTAACCGAAATCCAAAAGGTGTTCAGATGCATGCATTAATGGCAAAAAATGAAGGTGCAACACGTGACGAAGTTATTGGTGCAGTGGTATTAAATCTTCATCATTCCGGGTTTGCTAAGGTTCTTGAGTGTCTTCCTGCAGCACTTGAAGGTTTTGAAGGCAGGATCTAATAATCAGGGAAGGAAGGTGCTATTGCACTTTCCTTACTTTAAAAGGTCACTTGCAGTTACAAGAGGAAGAAGTTCTGTGCTTATTTCTTTTAAGTTTTCTTTTGCTCCTTCTTCTCTGTCTACAACGCAAATTACGTATCTAACTTCGGCTCCGGTTTCCCTGACAATCTCTATTGCATCTATTACCGAGCCTCCGCTGGTGGTTACGTCTTCGAGCATTACAAGTTTGTCTCCAGGTTTTATATCTCCTACAAACCTGCTCTTTGTACCATAGTCTTTTACAGCTTTCCGGACTATAAGCAGTGGAAGTTCCGTTTCCATGGAGACTGCAGTAGCCAGTGGGACTCCTCCGAGTTCTACACCTGTAACTGTATGCACATCCATTTCTTTTACCTTCAGGGCTGCCTGCCTGGCTATAAGTTTCAGGGTTTTAGGATCAGTACTGGCTTTTTTGATATCAATATAATACTTGCTTTTCTTTCCCGAGGCAAGTGTGAAGTCCCCGTAGCGGACAGCTCCGCAGGCTTTAAGGGCTGCGATAAGCTCCTGTTTTTCCGTTTCTAGCTCATTTTTTGTTTTAGATTCTTTTTTGTCCATGTTCTCACCTGCTGCAGCCTTATGTGTCATTTATTTTATAAAAGCTTGTTAAATCCTCTTGTATCTAGTTTCGAAACGCACCCATCTTTAATTCACTGGTCTTCAGAATATTATTGATCTTCAGATTGTGCTAATCTTCAAAAATAAAATTCAATTTTGTTGTTTCCTGGAGTAGACGTGTAAATTTACCAGGGCTCCTTCTTTATTCCTGAAAGGTATCCTATTATGTTTGTTGTAAGGTGGAGAAGGGGAGTTGTTATTAGAACCGTCAGCATTATTCCTCGGGTAAAATTGCTCACAAACCATTCGGGAGATGTAAGGTATGTGAAAACCCAGGCCCCAATGACAAAATCCAGCTGGTCCACCAGAGGAAGGGGAGCACCTCTTTTGAGACCCATTCTACGCTTGAAAAAGCTCTTGAACATATCTCCGAAAAGCGAGCCGCAAGCAAGAGCAAACACAACTTTGAGGGCGCTGGAGAAGTCAGGTCCAAAAGCTGGCATTTCGACCCCTAAAATTTCAAACCCTCTTGAATTCAGCCATATTTGAATGCTGCCTGCAAGAACTCCGAAGAAAATGCCTGAAAATAGCCCTCTGTATGTTTTTCCGTCTCCTATGATTCTTCTCCCGTCCTTCAAAGTCCTGCCTCCATCAATTGGCTTTCCACCACCAAAAACAGCTGCAAAGGGATTGGGGAGGTAGGCTGGAATCATCAGCCAGAACGCTTTAATTATTAGCTCGATCATAGTATCAACTCTTTGTGTCTGTTTTGTTCTTTGAGGCAGATTTAATCTTTTTCTGTATTCCTATATCTTTAGACATCGTTCTTGTCTTTATTTTTTATATGGTTTGAGTGAACGATAAGTTTGACGGCCGATTATTGCTATCTTATTCTTTAATTCATAACCTACTGGGTACGTTTAAATTATTGGGTACGTTAAAATAATAGGCTTAAGTAAATATTAACTCTATTTAATTGTATTTATTTTATTAAGTTTTAATTTCAATTTACATTTTGAAGATATCTATGAAATATCTATGTGGTATTATTACAACTCGTAATACCATGCTTGCCACAGTTTTTGTGCTTGTGTTACTCGCAGCTCTGGCCACGATGGGGTTTCTAACTCCTTTTATTATGAGAGTTGTTACAGAAAATTAAATTCTGTTTGATGCTGCTTATTTTAATATGTATGTTGCTTTTCCACTCTTTATTCTGGTTCTGTTGTTAACATTATGTCTTTCGATTGGAGTTGCAGGTAAAAAAGAACTCTTATTGTTCCTGGGTTCGGAATGGGCGGTTCTGTACTCTTTGTCACTTATTCCCTATTTTCAAGTTTTCCTGGCTTTCCCTGACACTTGGAATAGGCTTTGGAGCATTCTGGGTATATGAAGTGTTAGAAGGGGGTGCCTGGTACTAGACCTGGGACCCTGTAGAGACCTCTTCTCTAATTCCCTGGCTTACAGTAACCGCTTACTTGCATGAAAAACTCAGGTTTCGTCATGGAAAGTATGCTTTAATACTTCCCATGCTTTCACTTGTATCTTTTATTCTGGTCATCTTCTCGACTTTTGTCACAAGAAGCGGGCTCTGAGTAGAGGTCCACTTATGGCAGGAATTTACGGTAGGAGGGTTTGTTATTGCTATCTTTCTTCTGGTACTTACAGTCAAGAGCAGCTCTTCTTATTAGAACGTATTTAAATGAAGAACAATCTCAGTAAGGTTAATGCGAAAATCTCCAAACTTAATAAAAAATATAATTAATTTTTCTTTTTTTCAATTCAGATGCATTATTATTAAAGCAATAAATATTTTTAAACACATTTGTCCATAGTAAACATTCTGCTGTTTCTACTATATATTTGAACATAAAAATTTTAAATTATCTTGAGTCCTGTCTTTCCCGAAGCTTAATGTGAAATTTTAATCAGTTAAATCATAATGTTTCTTTCTTTCTCCTTAAGCTTGAGGGAAATTATTAATCAGTTAAATTATAATATTTTCCCAATATGGACTTAATATTTTTTTATTTCTATTGGGGTATTATTATGTCTTCTATGTTTGATCATATTTCTATACCCGTATGCATCAAGCGGAATTGAAAGTTTTTCAATTCCCTTTTAATATATACAACTTTAAATAGTATGAGTACATTATTAATTGTTGGAGATGAATAACCTTCTAATTATATACTTATACAGGTTTTATTTCTAAACTTGTAAAGTCCATCCCATCAAACTCACAAAACGGGGCTCTAGTAGCTGGTTATTAACCTGTATCATATTTGTTTTTAATAACCAGTTGTTGGACTTAAAACGGAATCAATCCGCTAATTTACGTAAAAAACGTTTTTAATAGATTTAAAACGAAAGAGAATATCGTATAAATAAATTAACTTTTTAAAAATTTAAATAATGTTTTCAGCTTTAAAAGGTAATTGTAGATAGATTTCTTAAAGGTCTAATTTAATAATTGCCAACATATTTTTTAGCTGACAAATTTACCTAACTACAATACGAAGGGGTTATCATGAAAGACTATGAAGTAAAAGTGCTGGATGAAAACGACCACATTTTTATTGAAACGTTAAGGAATCTAGGGATGTCAAGAAATGTCGCTACAACCATGGCATATCTTATGAA
>CAZCKG010000144.1:4471-5743 GCA_964498825.1 uncultured Methanosarcinales archaeon | reverse complement strand
CTGCAAAGATTAATAAAAGGATATCAAAAACAAAAAATTTGCGAGTTTCCCCGCATCTTAGATTAAAGCATCTTAGACTAAATATAGGTTACTTATCTAAGAAATTACTCTTCAATTGCGATCTTCTTTGCCGGCTCTTCCAATTTTAGCTTCGGAAGCGTTATTGTCAGGACACCATTTTCCATTTTTGCAGTGCTTCCCTCATCCTTAACACTGGTAGGCAGGCGGACTGCACGGTAGAAGCGAGTATATGCTCTTTCCCGACGAAGGTATCCTTCCTCTTCAGTCTCTTTTTCTCTTCCACTCTTTGCACTTATTTCTAACATATCCTCTTTAAGGTTAATCTCAACGTCCTCTTTATTAATTCCAGGCAGGTCGGTAGTAACCACGAGTTTGTCTTCTTCTTCCTTAATGTCAACAGCAGGAGTGTATACTTTGCC
Organism: uncultured Methanosarcinales archaeon; assembly: GCA_964498825.1. GTDB lineage: Archaea > Halobacteriota > Methanosarcinia > Methanosarcinales > Methanosarcinaceae > Methanosarcina. Next base: position 5,303 of record CAZCKG010000144.1, on the reverse strand, counting down.
ACCACCCCATTCTTCCATGGGCATAAAATCCTCAAACATCTGGTTCAGTCTTTCCTGCGTTCTTCTTATCTCTTCAAAAGGATCCCAGCGTGTGGGCCCTGAAAATGATCTTCTGACAGGCCATTTCATATTAAAATACCCCCTAAAGAAAAGTTATATTGCAGACTTTCGTGTGCTATTTTGAATATATTGAGAAAGGATATATAAGTTTTGTTGGGCAATTTCACCAAAAAGAATATAAAAAGAAGAACTCAAGAAATAAATAAAAAGATTTTCCGAAAACCCGAAGCAGAGAGATTTTCGGATAATTTAGAAGGATGTCTGAACAGAAACGAGATAGATACCCGAAATCTGGTCATTTATTCTTAACAAGCAATCCTATAAGGTCTGAAGCTTTTACCAGACCCATAGAACCTTTTTTAACAGATTCCTCATCAAAGGTCTCAGTTTCATCCTGATCGGCTTTATCTGTGCTATAGATTGCAAAGGGAATAGGATCTCTCGTATGAGTCTTCAAGGAGATAGGAGTCGGATGGTCAGGCAATACAAGAATTGTAAAAGGTTCGGCTGAAGCTTCAGCGTACTTAAGGATTGGAGCTACTATCCGGCTATCGAAGTCTTCAACAGCCTGTAGCTTTTTGTCAATACTTCCTTCGTGTCCAGCTTCATCAGGAGCCTCAATATGAACAAAGACAAGATCCCTGGTTTTCAGGGCTTCAATAGCAGCACTGGCCTTTCCTTCATAGTTAGTGTCCAGATAGCCGGTAGCTCCAGGAACTTCAATTACATCCAGACCTGCATAAATTCCAATACCTTTGAGTAGATCCACTGC
>CAZCKG010000144.1:0-4371 GCA_964498825.1 uncultured Methanosarcinales archaeon | reverse complement strand
AGTGTCTCGATAAGAATTTCTGCTTCTTCGCTACTGATATGCCCTGCGCTGTAATCTTTAATTCTCCCGTGATCAATAGTTATGAGATTGCATCTAAAAGCTACATCATCAGCTGCAAGGGCCACACCCATACTTGCAGCTTCAAGAGGAGCCCTTCCAGAGTAATAAATTGCCGGATCATACCCGAGAATAGACATATTTGCAACATCGCTGCCTGGAGGAAAACCATCAGGTACAGTTTTTGCAAGTCCGGTTTTTCCATGAGCTGCGATGTAATCCATAGCAGGAGTTCGAGCTGCCTGAAGAATGGTCTTACAACCCAACTTTTCTATTGGGTAATCAGCCATTCCGTCTCCTATAAGTATGGCGTATTTCATTGCTTCACCTTTTTTCAACTTTGCAATCATTTATCTTTAGATAAAAAAATATCCTTTTCTAGAGATGTTAGTTACCGGCAATAATTGAGTATCTGCCAGCAGGTTTTCCTACTGTGCTAATTTTAATTTCTAAACTTATTTTACACAAATATTATAATATAGTATCTGTATCCTATACAGAACAGTTCTCAAGATAATACATATAAAATGTCAAAAGAGTCGAAGTACAGCGTTCTTTACAAAAGAAGCGATTTATTGAGAAGTGACTGTTAGGCATAAAGATATACTCAAATTAATTGATAATTAATCCAGAATTATAACAGTAACTAAAATCAAAGTTATTAAAATTAACATTCTGAAACCAAAGAATGGCGTGAGAATAACCCAGTTAATACCAAACGTGATCTGATCATGAAAATTGTAATGAAATTTGGAGGAACTTCCGTTGGAGACGGAAAAAAGATCCGTCACGTTGCCCAGCTTCTGAAAAGGTACCATGAAGAAGGCAACCAGATCGTGGTAGTGACCTCAGCACTCAGTGGAGTAACCGATAGGCTTCTGGAAAATGCGCGTTTAGCCTCAACAAAAGGTAAAGTCACCCTTGTAAAAGAGTTTAGAACAGAACTTACAAACAAACATAACGAAGCTGTAAGGGATTCCATTGATGACCCTGTAGTTGCAAAAGAAGTCCTCCAGATCCTTGACCTGAGAATTGACGAGCTCGAAAAAGCCCTGATAGGAATCTGCTATCTTGGCGAGCTTACTCCAAGGTCTATCGACTATATTTCCTCCTATGGAGAACGCCTTGCTGCTCCAATTGTGGCAGGAGCTATCCGTTCTCTTGGCATCTCATCAACCGAATACACAGGTGGAGAAGCAGGAATAGTAACATCATCAGATTATGGAAATGCAAAGCCTCTGCAAAAGACCTACGAGCTTGTGGAAAAGAGGCTGGGGTGCAAATACGGGTCCCATGTTCTTGTAGTCACGGGTTTCATCGGAGAAAATGAAGAAGGGATTATTACTACCCTGGGAAGAAGCGGGTCCGACTTTACGGCTTCGATTCTGGGAGCTGCCCTGAAAGTTGATGAAATCTGGCTCTGGAAAGAGGTAAACGGGATCATGACCACTGACCCCAGAATTGTGAAAGAGGCAAAAACAATACCTCAGATATCCTATGCGGAGGCAATGGAACTCTCGTACTTTGGAGCAAATGTGCTTCATCCCCGCACAATTGAGCCTGCAATGCGCGAACATATCCCTGTACGCGTAAAAAACACTTTTGATCCGGAGTTCCCGGGTACACTTGTTGTAGCAGAGAAGTTCCAGTGCAGGCATGTAGTAAAAGCAGTAAGCCTGATTAAAAATGTGGCTCTGATTAATGTCGCAGGTGCCGAGATGGCAGGGGCAGTAGGGACTGTAGCAAGGCTCTTTACATCTCTTGCTAAGGCCGGAGTAAACGTTGTTATGATCAGTCAGGGATCTTCCGAGTCCAACATATCTTTCGTGGTCAGTGAAGCACATGTAGAACCTGCATTAAATGCTCTCCATGCTGAGTTTAATCGTAATATAGTAAAAGAAATCACTTCAGACAGAAATGTTTGTGTAGTTGCAGTCGTGGGTGCAGGCATGGCAGGAACGCCAGGCGTGGCAAAGCGGGTCTTTGGAGCACTTGGAAACTCAATGATTAACATTATCATGATCAGCCAGGGATCTTCCCAGTATAATATTTCTTTCGTGGTAAGTCAAGATGATGCATTTGCTGCGGTCAAGACCCTGCATGACGAATTTGAATTATATAACGGAAATGGAATTAGAGAATAACTATAAAGTTGGCAGGAAGGGGTAGAGAGTTGAGCGAAAAGCACTTAACATACGCTGATTCAGGCGTAGATATTAAAAAGGAAGAAAAAACAGTCAAGACCCTTATAGAAAAACTTAGTTACGTCCGAGAAGGTATCGGATCTCCCCTCACAGGAATAGGGCACTATGCAGGACTCCTGGATTTCGGAGAATATGCCCTTGCTCTGACAACGGATGGGGTAGGCTCAAAAGTTCTTATTGCAAATGAAATGCAAAGATGGAATACAGTAGGAATAGACTGTATCGCAATGAACGTCAATGACCTTCTGGCTATAGGAGCCGAACCTGTAGCTTTTGTTGATTATCTTGCCCTTGAAAAGCATGAAGAAGGCTTTGCTGCCCAGATAGGGGAAGGGCTGCTAAAAGGGGCTGAAATTTCCAGGATGTCGATTGTAGGAGGAGAAACCGCAACCTTGCCAGGTATAATCAAGGGCTTTGATCTTGCAGGTACCTGCCTTGGAATGGTTAAAAAAGACCAGATAATAGAAGGAGGAAAAGTCAAGGTAGGTGACGTTATTGTCGGTGTTCCAAGTACAGGTATTCACAGTAACGGTTACACCCTTGTAAGGAAGATCATAGAAGAATCCGGATACTCTTACCATGACCCCTGTCCCTATGACAGTTCAAAGACCATCGGAGACGAACTCCTGACTCCAACAAGAATTTATATTGAAATTCTTGATGTCCTTAAGGCATGCGAAGTTCATGGGCTTGCTCACATAACAGGTAGTGGGCTTTTGAAGTTGAGAAGGGTAACAAAATTAGGTTTTGACTTTTATGATCCTCTTGAACCCCAGGATGTTTTCAAATTCCTGCAAAAAGAAGGCGGAGTCGAAGATCTTGAAATGTACAGAACCTTCAATATGGGCATGGGCTTTCTAATTATCCTGCCGGAAAAAGATGCTGCAAAAGCTGCAGAGATTACCGGCGGGAAAATTGTAGGAAAAATCGTAGAAAGTGGAATAAGAGTTAAAGACCTTGTAATAGAGTAAAAAGCACAAAAATCAATTTTAGAAGTCAACTTAAAAGGGAGGAAGGTTAAGACCTTTTCTCCCATGTTGAAATTATCTTATGTGATTTCAATTGCAGCTGACTTATTAATCCTCACTTTTCCATAAATTCTGATAGCTCGCTGAAGATACCTTTTGACTATCAGGAGAATTATCCTTCTTTAACGAGACTGGCCCCTTCTCCTTTTCGATCTCTCTAAGCCGATTGATTTCTTTTATGCTGTCTTCATTTTCTACACTCAGGACAAAACTTCCATGACAGGGTTTTGTATAAGGGAAAATCAGGGCGTTACCTTTAGCTCCCACAGCAATTGGCGGTATTCCTATTATGTAGTAGTCCTTGAAGATCTTGTATCCTGGAGGTACATAGTAAACCTCCTCAGAATTTTTCTCAATATATTCTCTGGACTCTTTGAAACTTATCCTTTCAAGAAGGATATCATATTTCATCTGCTCAATACAGCTCATTTAACTATCTCCTCTATCAACTTATCCAGCTTATTCTTGAGCCGAGTGGGGTTATGAACATCTTTTGCAACTATTTTCACGCAGTCAAACTCAATGGCTTCTGCTAGAGCCTCAGCATTCCTGCCAAAAACTACAGAGTACATTTTGGCCTGAGAAATGGCGCTCATTGTTGTTGCAAAAGTCATTCCTGAATCGTTATGCATAAAGGCAAAGCAAATGTCGAAATCTAATCTTTTCTCAATAATATCCTCTAAGGTTTTATCGAGATTAACCATTTTCTTTACATAATAACCGTCGATATCGGAAACTTTCAAAAGCTTGGTTACGGCATCATTCCCAGCAACAGTTACATCAAATCCTGATTTATTCAGCTTATGGGAAAGATACAGAGCAATGCTGGTTTGAATTGGAACCTCGGGACATCCCAACATAAGAAGCACTTTTACGCCAGTCATATATTTCATCTCTGATTTATTATATCTATAAGTATCTGTAAAGATGGATAGAGTTATCCCTAGCTTCAACTTTTGCAATTAGTATTTGATAGAAATGCTTGAAACAGAGACAACTTTCTTATTAGATGTTTCCCACAGGTCTGAGTTTTAATCCTTCTAGGGCTGGCTTTAACCGCTTTTAAATTATCAACAATTTAA
>CAZCKG010000143.1:3061-5773 GCA_964498825.1 uncultured Methanosarcinales archaeon | reverse complement strand
ATGCGAGATTTGCGGTAACGAGGTTGTTGTAGAAGAAGTGGGAGGAGGAACTCTCGTTTGTTGCGGAGAGGAGATGACTCTTATAGAGAAGTGAATAGTTTAGAGGGAGAACTATGAAATGTTATGAATGTGCCAGAGAAGGCAAAAATACTGATGCTGTCGCAATTTGTATTGTTTGTGGGAGAGGGGTTTGCAAAGATCACCTCATTCATGAGGAAACCCCTGCCTGGGAAGGAAACTATCCTATCGAGCTGAAACCCGATGTCGAACATATCAAAAGGATTGTCTGCCTGCCCTGCCATGAAGCCCTGAAAGATAACTGTCCGTTTAATGAAGTTTGTTGAGGTGGTCATATGCTGAAATGTTACGATTGCCTTGAAAAGGATAAAGACAACGAAGCAGTGGGAGTATGCATTGTTTGCGGAAAGGGACTTTGTATGGAACACATCAAACAGGTTGAGTTCCCTATGAAAGGAGGATACCCACTGCCCCATGTGACGCTAAAGAAAGATCTTCCCAGAATGATGTGCCGTGAATGTATCGATTCTATCCTTGGTGAGGATTTCTGCGTATAATTCTAATGCTTGCATAGAGAATCAGCGGTATAACGAATAAAAATTATATCAGTCATAAATATAATTAAAAACAGGAAAGTAAAAACAGGAGGCCGAAAATTGAAAGAGCACAAAGAAGTAGTGGATAACATCGGAAAAAAAATGGGATTCAAACCTCATATCCTGGAAACCTTAGAGGAAATTGATCCTGAGTTTCTTGGAAAGTACAGGCGCTGCGATGGAAAACTACTGTCAGACGGGGCCCTACCCGCAAAAACAAAAATTCTAATGGCTCTCGCAGTTGTGGCATCAAAACAGTGTGAGGCCTGTACTGTAGCACAAATGAAAAGCGCACTGAACCATGGAGTAACCAAAGAAGAAATAATGGAAACTCTGGATGTAATCTATATCACATCAGGAGCTCCGGCTGTAGCTGCATGCAGAGAAGCTCTGAAGTTACTGAAATAATTAATTATATCTTGAAAATTATCTAAATTTAATTTTTTATTTAATTACACATCGCATGAAAACAATACATATTGCATAAAAAATAAAGACCCCTAGCAGAGAAATGAAGATTATTAACTGACTAATTTTTTGTTTCAACCTCACGGGCGATCAAGCCCAAGGAAATCAGGTAGAAGAATTTCTGTATTGATTAATATGAAATTTCGACAATTCGGAATTATCGAAAAAAAACAGAGGGATTGAAATCATGGACAATAACGCAACCGGAGAAGAAATAAAAAAACCTGTAGATCCTGAGAACCTTACTGAAGGTGAAAAGAAACATATACCAGTTATCGAAGCTCCCGAAACAGTAATTGCAGGTGAGCCTTTCGAAGTCATTGTGACTGTAGGAAGTATCCCCCATGTAATGGAAGAGAAGCATTACATTGAGTGGATTGAACTTTATCTACAAAATAAGCTAATGGGGCGCAAAGAATTGATACCCTCTTCGGGGGAGAAGGCAAGAGCAGCTTTCAGGATAGAAGCAGAAGATATTTGCAGGAACTGCGGAGAAAAATCAGTGATCATAAACCTGCGTGCTCTGGAGCGCTGTAATGTTCATGGAATCTGGGAAGCACACATGGAAATAAAAGCCACTTCATCGAAATAAAAATCACATAAAGAGAAAAGCATTCTTTCCTGATGCCTGAAAAATGCCTCTAGAACCAAAGGCATTTCTTCATTATGGGTCGGCCTCTCAGGAGTATATAGGAGTATATTAATGAGCTTTCGGGAAAGAAATTTACAATGGAATAGTAATTCATATGGCAACTTACCCTGAAGAGGAGGAAAAAACTCAATTCCGGGATTTGGAACTGTAGAAACTATTATTTCTTTCTCTTTGAATATTTTTTACAGAAAATTTAAGGAATAAAAAGAGGATTAAAAACTGGGGAAGAGGCATCAAAAATAATATAAGCTCTTAGAAAAAATAAGTGCCGTAGAATATCCTAGGCATGCCAGACAAAGAGAGAAAAAGCTAGTTAAGGTAAGGTAATTTCGGAGGGGACATGCAAGAAACCGAAACCAAACCGATAAAGATTCTGGGGATATGTGGAAGTCCCAGGAATATGGCTACTGATTTTGTTGTCCAGGAAGCTCTAAAGCTTGCGAGGGAAAAATATGGTGCAGAAACCGATTATTTTTCCTCCAAAGGAAAAAAACTTAATTTCTGTATTCACTGTGATTTCTGTTTAAGGACAAAGCAGGGCTGTATTCACAAGGATGATATTTCGGCCGAGCTATATGAAAAAATGATATGGGCAGATGCCTGGATTATAGGTACTCCTGTATATCAGGGAACTGTAAGTGCCCAGACAAAAACAATCATGGACCGCTGCAGAGCTGTTGTTGCCAGAGATCCGAAGGTTTTTTTGAACAAAGTAGGGATGGGAATTGCGGACGGAGGAGACCGGATAGGCGGACAGGAACCTGCAATCCAGACAATTTTGAATTTCTACGTAATCAATGAAATGATTCCTGTAGGGGGCGGTTCTTTTGGGGCAAATCTGGGAGGAACTTTCTGGTCAAAAGACAAAGGAGCAGAAGGAGTTTCCGAAGATGCTGAAGGTCTGAGAAGCCTTAGAAGAACCCTGAAAAAGCTCATCCAGACAGCTCAGATGGTGAAAAGAGCTGTTCCCGCAGAGGA
>CAZCKG010000143.1:0-2961 GCA_964498825.1 uncultured Methanosarcinales archaeon | reverse complement strand
TGAAAAAGCTCATCCAGACAGCTCAGATGGTGAAAAGAGCTGTTCCCGCAGAGGACTCTGAGGTTGAGAAGCACGAAATACCCAAAGAAAAGACAAGTAAACAGTAAACTGCGGAGCTAATCAGAAGCCAAATAAAGAATAGATAGAGGAATATAAGTTAAAAATCCATAAAAGCAGAAATCAGAATAATAAGTCATCAGATTTAGCTGAAACTTAAAGAGGGTGTTATTTTGGTAGAACCGTTAGGCAAGAAAATTAAGCGCATAGCATGGGGAATTACAGGCTCGGGAGATCAGATGATTGAGACCTACAGTGTTCTGGTAGACATTAAGAACCGAACAGGGGTCGAAACAATGGTCTTCCTGTCCAAAGAGGGCGAAACCGTAATGAAATGGTATCACCTGTGGGACAAAATCCAGAACGATTTCCCTAACTTCAAAGTAGATGCAGGTCCTAACTCCCCATTCATTGCAGGTCCACTGCAGATGGGATACTACGATTTCCTGCTGGTAGCCCCGGCAACTGCAAATACTGTGGCGAAGATAGTATATGGGATTGCAGATACCCTTGTTACAAATGCAGTTTCCCAGACTGCAAAAGGAAAAACGCCTATTTTTATCATGCCTGTAGACCAGAAGAAGGGAACTGTAAAAACTGCGGCACCCAGCGGTAGAGCCTTTGAGCTTACTATGCGCGAAGTAGATGTCACAAATTCGGAAAAACTCGCGAAAATGGAAAATATCACATTACTTGCAAATCCCTATGAAATCTATGATATATTTGGGCTTGAAAGGCCTTCTGAAGATATAATCTTGAAAGTGAAAGAACGAAAGAAATCCAAAGTTAAAAAAGAAAACGTGGACTGAAGCCTTAAAAGGAAATTTATAAGAAATAAAAAATGTGAGGGGAAAATATGAGGAGTGCATATCAGGATGTAATAGAGGAAGTAAAGAATCTTAAAGGAATTGAGGAAGCTGTAGCTCTCGCAATAGAGAGAGAAAAAGAAGCAAGAGCCTTTTATATTGAAAAGTCAACTGAAATGGAAAACCCAAAATTTAAAGAGCTCTATGAGTATCTGGCAAATGAAGAAGTAAAACATCTTAGATATCTTGAAGAATATCGAGACAAAAAAGAACTACCTGTAATCACTACAGAAGTTCCGAGTGGGCAATCATTTACTCCTGAGTTCGATAGGGGCAGAACAAAAGGAGGAGAAGTTACTCTTGGAGATGCTGGCATTCTTCTTGCAGCTTTAAGGCATGAGAGAAAAAGTGAAGATTTCTATTCAGAGTTGGCAAACAAAGTTGAAGAAGAAGATCAGAAAATGTTTTTCAGAATGCTGGCAAGATACGAGAGAGGCCACTATGAGGTTATCGACAGCTATCTTGATGAAATCACAAGATTCAGAATGCAGACCTGAAAAACCGGATGGACTGAGAGTACATGAAAATAGAAGGAGAAGCAGGTGGAGCCGTCGAACTTTCAAGTGGAGTGTACTGGGTAGGAGCAATTGACTGGAACGGCAGAGACTTTCATGGATTTACCACACCAGGAGGAACAACATATAATTCCTACCTTGTAGTTGGGGAAAAGACTGCCCTTATAGATACGGTAAAAGCTCCTTTTGCAGAAGAGATGCTCAGGCGCATCAGCCAGATTATCGACATTTCTAAACTTGACTACATTGTCGTAAACCATATGGAACCGGACCACTCCGGTTCCCTTGGAGAACTCAAAAAATTGACCAGTGCAAAAATTTTCATTTCCAGAAGAGGCGTAGATATCCTTAACGGCTACTTCCGGAACTCTGGCAGTGAGAATTGGGACCTTGAAATTGTGCAGACAGGCGACCAGCTGGATCTTGGAGGTAAGACTCTGATGTTCCTTGAAGCTACAATGCTTCACTGGCCTGACAGCATGGAGACTTTCCTGAAAGAAGACAGGATCCTTTTTTCAAACGATGGTTTCGGGCAGCACATAGCAACTTCAAAAAGGTATGACTTTGAAGTAGAAGATGCTATTCCGGATGCAGCCGAGTACTACGCAAATATACTTATGCCTTTCCACCTTCCGCTTATTCGTTATCTTGGAGTGCTGGACGAACTGGGAGTGGAGCCTCTTCAGATAGCTCCTTCTCATGGGATAATATGGAAACAGGATCTAAAAAAAATCCTTGAAGCCTACAGATCCTGGGCCAATGGGACAGTAAAGGAAAAAGTGCTTGTGATATACGATACAATGTGGGAGAGCACGGAAATAATGGCCCGTGAGATTGCAGAAGCGGTCCGTGCCGAAGGAGTAGAGGTAAAACTTCTTCATCTTCGTAAAAACACCAGAAGCAGCATAATGAAAGAAATGCTTGATGCAGCAGCTTTTGCCGTAGGCTCACCAACTCTTAACAACGGACTATTTCCAACAGTCGGAGATTTTCTTGTATATCTCAAAGGACTGCGTCCCCAGAAGAAAAAAGCTGTGGCATTCGGCTCCTATGGCTGGGGAGGAGGAGCAGTAAAAGTCATAGAGCAGGAACTGAAAAATACAGGAATTGAAGTACTGGAGCCTGGGCTGCAGGTAAGGTACAGACCATATGACAAAGAATTAGAAAGATGTAGAAAGCTTGGAGAGAAGCTTGCAGATGCTGCAAAAGGGCAGTAAAATAAGTACCTCAGCTTCTCTTTTTAATTTTTTCAGCTTCTCTTTTTAATTCTTTATTCACAGGCTTCTTTTAACTCTCGGCTCACAGTCGTTCTTTATATCTTCCATTAGCAACTTTTCTCTGTAACTCTCCATTTACAATTGGGAATCACATTACTTTTCGTTATATTATTTTACTCAATTACTTTTCGTTATATTATTTTACCCAATCACTTTTCATTATATTATTTTACCCAATCACTTTTCATTATATTATTTTACCCAATCACTTTTGTTTTACTCCTCTTATTATTTTTACTCTAAGCT
>CAZCKG010000142.1:0-5794 GCA_964498825.1 uncultured Methanosarcinales archaeon | reverse complement strand
ACAAAAAATCAGCAGCCAAAGGAGCTTGAAAGATTTCCAGGCTGACATAACTTACACGTCCGGAAATAGACTACTTAAAACGGATTTTTTCCTTAAGAGCAGCATTAAATAGAGCTTGTAAGAAATTCCTTTTTTCTCGACTTTTTGTTTTTTCAAATTAACCAGGCAAACTCTGGCAAAATATTAATATTCAGAGAATAATTAAGAGTTGGAGGAATTTTGTTGAAGCTTTCAGAGGGTTCTTCTGAACCTGCCAGAGAAGTAAATATTAGTTCTCTGGATTTGATTAATTCTACGGGTTTGATTAGCTCTAAAGTTTTGAAAACAACTTTTATTTTGCTTATTCTTCTCTGCCTGGTACCTTTAGCCAGTGCGAAAGACTACGCGATGGAAGGAGCAACAACGAATATCATTATTAGCCCCAGCGGGTTAGTTCACGTTGAGGAATCAATTTCATATGCATTTGACGGAGATTATCACGAGGTTTTCAGAAAACTTAATGTGGCTCCCGGGCAATCTATCCGGAATATCCAGGGACATTGTTCAGAAGAAGGATGTACCTTCATTGTTAAACCGACTTCTGAAGGATACGAGTTAATAGGAGGGCTTCCAACCCCTGCCCCTGAAAAAGTGACTTTTTTTGTTTCTTACGATCACTATGGCGCAGTTAAAGTCCACAAGGATGTTTCCGAATTTCACTATAAACTCTGGGGAGAAGAATGGGAAAGATCCCTGGGAGGCTTGAAAGTAAACATTACCCTTCCAGTAGAAAACGAAAATGAAATTCAGTACTGGCTTCACCCTACTGGCTATACAAAACAGGTGAATATAGAAAAGAGTGTTATCAGTTTAGAGACAAACGAGATTCCCGCTAATCAATGGTACGAAATTCGAGCGGTTTTTCCAAGAATAGAATCTCCCAATTCAAGTATTGTTCAGGTAGATAATGAAGAGGGACTTGAGCAGATAAAATTGATTGAAAATGAATATCAAAAGAAGGGTTCCATCTTAAAGAGCCTTTATAACCTGACATTATTGTTTGCTCTAGTAGCTCTGGCATTTCCCTTCTTAATTTACTTCAAATACGGAAGAGAGCCAAAAATAAATTATGAAGCAATATATGAGAGAGAACCTCCTACAGATTCCAGACCTGCCGTTGTCAATGCTATCATGCGGGGAAAAGGAGGTATCCCTACAATAGAAGGTTTTACAGCAACGGTTATGGACCTTGCTAATCGTGGTTATATTTCTCTTCGGACTGTAAAGTCCGAAGAAAGTAGTGTATTAGGCCTTATAAAATCCGAATCTGAAGATATTATAATTGAAATTACGGACCCTAAAACTTCTTCGATAGAAATGGAAAAAATACGCGAACTGAATGATTTCGAAAAAGATGTATTTAATTTATTAAAAAAATATGCTTTTGAAGATAAAATCTCCTGGGATGAGCTGAAAAAAGAGCTTGGAAAAGGTGCTGATTTCTATGAATTTATCACTGCATGGAATAAGAAAGTAAAATCACATACCGCATTCGAGAGACTCTTCAGATCCACAGGAAATACATATATGGGCATATTTTCGTTAGCAATAATACTGATGTCATTTGCTTATTTATTTGTATTCACATCATATTTCCCTTCAGACGAACTCCCTCTGGCTTCAAAAATGAGTATTTTAATCACTTGTTTCTTAGGGTATGGGATATTTATGCTGGTATTCTCAGGAATCTTTGACAAGATACTTGGGCGCTGGACTCCTGAAGGAAGACTTTACTACAAACGCTGGGACAATTTCAAAAAATATCTCACAGACTTTTCTGCTCTTGAAGAGCACCCTCCTGAATCGATAAAGATCTGGGATTCATATCTTGTTTACGCAACTTCTCTTGGAGTCGCAAAAGAAGTCCTTCATAACATGTCCCTTGTTGTGCCTGCTGAACAGCTTCAGGGAAGTAATTTCTATCTTATGCATAATAGTTTTGCTCAATTTGGATCCGGTTTTGGGAGCGCCTATGCATCATCCGCCCCTTCAGGAAGCGGAGGCGGGGGAGTAGGCGGTGTAGGTGGAGGCGCTGGAGGAGGTGGCGGTGGTGCCAGGTGAAGTAATTAAAAGAGTGGTATGAGGAAAATTTGAGAAAAGCTTGAGGAAAGTTTGAGAAAGGTTTGATGAAGATCTGAGGAAGATCTGAGAATATTTGAAGAAGATTTGAAAAATCCGAGAGAGATTTGAGAAAGATTTGAGAAGGCTTGAAAAAAGGATGGTGGTGTATTTGATAGTAGAAATTTTGATAATAGCAGTAATAATTCTGGGTTTAATCTTCGTTATAATTTACAATGATCTTATAAAGCAGAGAAATAGAGTAGAAAATGCCTGGGCTCAGATAGAAGTCCAGCTGAAAAGACGTTATGATCTGATCCCCAACCTGATAGAAACAGTTAAAGGATACGCAAAACACGAAAAAACCCTTTTTGAAAACATTACAAAAGCCAGGGCAGCAGTAATGTCTGCAACTAATGTGAATGAAACCGCAGAAGCTTCCAATTACCTGTCCTCTACGCTGAAATCTCTTTTCGCAGTCGCAGAAAATTATCCCGACCTGAAAGCCAACCAGAACTTTATCCAGCTCCAGAAAGACCTGATGGAGACTGAAAATAAAATTGCTTATGCAAGGCAATTTTATAATGATACAGTTATGAAATACAATATCAGTATCCAGACAATTCCGAAAAACGTTGTCGCTTCTTTGCTGGGATTCCAGAAAAAAGATTTATTTGAAGCCACACAAGCCGAAAGGGAAGTTCCAAAGGTTGAGTTCTGATTCAGCTTACTGATTCAGATCACTCATCCATTTTATTACTTATTTTATTTCCTCATTTAATAACTAAAATCAGTTCTTATCTTTTATTCATTCTGTCTTTTCGTTTCGTTTCTTCTTAATTTCACTTACCATTCCTTTTTCTTGTTTCATTGACTTATATTGTTTACTTTTCAAAATTACCCGTTCACTTGTTCTTATACACTCTTATAAGGCTTTAACGATATATTCAATCAAATAAAAAACAGTTGTCAGCTCCTAGAAAAAATCAAAAATTAATTGGAAAAGTAATTCAAAGTATTCATTTGTAAAAAAGTGGTAAAGAAACGCTTTTATACTTTTTAGCTATAGTACAGATCAATAGAAATATATTTGAAAGTGGGTTTTCGAGAATTATTTATCAGTTAAACTGTAACTCTGGATTATCAAATTCTTAGATTTTTCTAAATCTTCTTTTGTTTTTAGAGTAATCTCCAAATCTCCTGTTCCTTTGTGTTTTAAGTGCCTAACGTCTCGAGAAAAACCTGGAAAAAGTTTTACAGTATCTGGATTCACATTTAAATAAATAACCACTTCCCTCATTCTAGGACGAATTTCAATACAAACAATGTTCCTTTTCTTTTTGAATGATATATATGAATTATTTTCACTAATTTTTATTTTATCATCTAAAGACAATATAAATTTATTCAAATCTTGAGAAATATCTTGAACATCACTTCTAGAAACATCGTAATTAAACCAACCATAAGAATTTCCAAATTTAATTTTTTCAATAATGTGATCTTTCATTTCCCTATATTCAGGATGAATTTTTATAAATTCTGTTATAGTACCATCAGAACAATCTAGTTGCTCAACATTTTTAACATAAAATCTCCATTTATTAAGTTTAGAATATAAATCATTTATTAATTTCTCAGTATGATTTCTTTCTTCTGCAATTTTTTGAAAGTTAACTGTAATAAATTCATTATCTTTCATCAGTTTTAAAAATTCACTTCTACCTTTAAAAATAATATTTATTAAATTTCTTTCATATAAAGCTGTAAATAAAGCAGCTGATCTTGCTTGGCAATTTATTGATCTATTTGGGTTAAATTCAATATCCGAAAAACCTTTATACTTTAGTAATTCACTTGACAATTCTGGATTTTGAACTAATGCATTGATGTAAAGCCAATCGTAAAAAGCATTTTTAGGCTCTAAATCCCATTTAATCCCATCGAAATCAAAGCCAATTAATCTACCTGAATTATATAATCTCTCATCCTTTTTTATTTCTTTTCCATATAATACATAGAAGTCCCTATAGGGTCCTCCCTTTTCAAAGACTTTGCTTCCTTGATATGCTGATTCAACGCTTATTTTTATCCCGTTTTTAGTCTCAAAAAATAGGTTAAAAGAGCTTAGTTTTTTGCCGATTTCTTCATTTGATTTAGTTGAGATTTCTAAAATAGGAAATATTTTGTATTCAGCAGCAGACTTGTGCAAAGATTCTATTGACTTTTGTTTTTGTGTAATAGAGTAGCCGGAATACCATTTAAAGGTTACATTTAATTTCTCTACAAAAGGGCCTTTATTTAAGCTTGGAACAAAGATAGGTCTCTGAGCCATATGTACGTTCCTTTAAAATTTGTATATATTGACAAAATTAGTAATGTATTCTAGTGGAATAAATTCTTTAACTAAAACTTCTGCCTGAATAAATTTCTTCTCTACATCACTATGAATAGAGAAATCATAAGAACTTTTCGCCAGATCAAAATTAACCCTATTAAAATCTACAATTTGACTTCCAATCCGAGCAGAGTTACTAGCGGCATTTTGGTCACTAAATATTGTTGATTTCCAATAAACCACAGAAGGATCAATCCTTAATATTACTGGATTGAGAATTCTACCAGATTTTACTGCAGCAAAAAGCATAGGTGGATACGGATTAAAGCTTAATCGAACATAATTCTCTAATCCTTTACTTGAATCAAGCAGCCTAGAAAGTTCGTTTCCACCAGGCCTTTCTATAATAATACCATTATTTAAGCAGCGATACCAACTATAAAGTCCTCCATGTTTTTTAATCGAAGGTAGATTTTCCTTATCTGTAAAGTGATAAAGATCTGTGATAAGGTTAGTATGCAATATTTCTTTGAAGAGACCAAAATCTTCTTTGTATTCCACTTAAAAACTCCAAATAGTCATAAAATCGAAGTGCTATAAATAATTTTAGTAAATATAATGTATTTATAAAATCAATCATGTGAGTAAATCTAGTTTCTTTTTTATAGGACTTACGCACTTGATGCACAAAATAAAGTGCTTTCAACGTTGTGATCAAAATCGACATTTAAACGGTTCAGGCTTAAAGCTATTGATTTATTAGCTCAACCGCGTAAGTCCTATTTTATTTTTTCATTTAGAGAAGCTTGTATATTCCTTTCTTTCCATAATGCCCTAACTCACAATTATTTGTAAAACTATAGAGAGAACAGTACCTTTATACAGAGCTATTTTTATATCTATGTAAATTTCCTTATGGGTCACACTCTTTAAAAATTTTTAAGATTTCTCATATGTTCCAATTTTCTTGTAGTATGCAGATTTGATATGTAAAAAACCTCTTAAAAGAATAATTTAAACAACAGGAGCTATTTTGAAGAAGTAAAATTCCTCTCCTTGCGAAAATTTGCCTATGGATCTTAAATCAAAAACATTTAATATCTCTGATAACAATGTCCATTTGAAATATTCATTTGTGGTTTAAGCAGATTTTCATAAAATACTGTCACAGTAAGATTGTAAGCCCACTTCAATAAATGCACGATTTTTCACTACCTAAATAAATCTAACATTAAGTGTATTTTTAGAGATACAATTGAGTATCAGAATTGTCGAAAAAAAAGAGAAATACTTCTCAGCTTAAGAATTATTTCAAAGAGATGTCTAAAATATATAGAGTAAGGAAATAAAATAAAACGG
>CAZCKG010000141.1:0-5816 GCA_964498825.1 uncultured Methanosarcinales archaeon | reverse complement strand
TCCCTGAATAAATATGTCAAGCACTGTAAGTCCGGGGCATGGATTGAAAAAATAAATCAGTGGAAGAAAGAGTTTCCTCTAACCTACAGAAAGGGAACTCAGAATGTAGTGATGCCTCAGTTTGTTATTCAGCAGATATCCGAAGCCTGTAAGGATGCAATCATAGTCACGGAAGTCGGCCAGCACCAGATGTGGGCAGCTCAGTTCTTCAAGTTCACAGAGCCCCGGACTTTCCTCACATCAGGTGGGCTCGGCACAATGGGCTACGGATTCCCTGCAGCTATAGGAGCCAAAGTCGGAAGACCGGATAAAACTGTTATTAATGTTGCAGGAGACGGATCTTTCCAGATGAACTCTCAGGAACTAGCTACTGTGGTTCAGAATGACATTCCTGTTGTTTCGGTGATCCTGAATAATGGTTACCTTGGAATGGTCAGACAGTGGCAGGAGCTTTTCTATGACAGAAGATATTCACACACTTTCATCAAGGGCAGTGTCGATTTCGTAAAGCTGGCAGAGGCCTACGGAGCCCTTGGAATACGTGCGGACAGACCGTCCGAAGTCAGGCCTGCAATCGAGGAAGCTGTCAGGTCAGGTAGGCCGGCAGTTGTCGAAGTAATTGTTGAATGTGAAGCAAATGTCTATCCAATGGTACCTGCAGGAGCTGCAATCAATGAGATTCTTGACATTGAAGAACATGCAGACAGTCCCTGCGACATGCCTGATTTACGCAGTGCAAGAGCCGATGGAGTTCTTGACCTGGAGGAACACTGATGAAACATACACTCGCAGTGCTTGTGGAAAATAAGTCAGGCGTTCTTTCGAGAGTGGCTTCGCTCTTCTCTAGGCGCGGATACAATATCGACAGCCTGGCTGTGGGGGTTACTGAAGATCCCGAGATTTCCAGAATGACCATTGTGGTCCACGGAGATGATCATGTTCTTGAGCAGGTCACAAAACAGCTGAACAAGCTTATTGATGTGATCAAGGTCTCGGATATAGGAGCCGATGACGCGGTTGAAAGGGAACTGGCTCTTATCAAGGTGTCAGCCGATGTAGATACAAGAGCCGAAATTATCCAGATTGCAGATATCTTCAGGGCAAGGATAGTAGATGTGGCTCCCAAGTCAATGACTGTCGAGGTAACCGGAGATGAAGGCAAGATTAATGCTATCGAAAAACTCCTCCGGCAGTTTGGGATCAAAGAAATGGTCCGGACAGGTAAGATTGCCCTTGTTCGCGGACCAAAGAAGGTTTGAATGTTAGTCTTCTCAAGAAACTATTCAGTGTATTTAAAATAGGTCTAAGATACTGATTTGAAATTGTCAAAAACATTTGATTACCAGCCCATAAAAACTTAAAAAAACAATCAATAGCCATCAGTTACGGATTATGGATCTCCAACTTATCCATTAAATCTTAACTACGATGGCTAATGATATTGTTTTACTCCGGCTGATAATTTTTGTTTTCAATTGACCGTCTTTTTTCCAATTTTCTCAGGTATATACGATAGTTTTGCAGATCAGTGGTGGGGGCTCTATCTAAAATTACTCAAGGAGATTTATGATGACAATAGGGTCACCAGAGAAAGTTACTGGCGCCAGGGCTTTGATAAAAAGCCTTGAAAAAGAGGATGTTACCACCATGTTTGGTTATCCTGGCGCAGCACTGATCCAGATATATGACGAACTTTACGAGTCCGATCTTCGCCACGTACTTGTGCGCCACGAACAGGCAGCTGTACATGCTGCAGATGGCTATGCTCGTGTAACAGGTAAAACTGGAGTATGTATGGCTACCTCTGGCCCCGGAGCAACCAATTTAGTAACCGGAATTGCAACTGCTTATATGGATTCCGTACCTGTAGTCGCGCTTACCGGTCAGGTCCCTCACTCTATTATCGGGAATGATTGTTTTCAGGAAGCTGATATCACTGGGATCACTCTTCCCATTACAAAACACAGGTATCTAGTGCCGGAAGCAAAGGATCTGCCCCAAATAGTAAAAGAAGCCTTCTACATAGCCTCTACCGGCAGGCCGGGTCCTGTATTGATCGACATGCCAAAGGATGTGATCAACGGGGAATTTGAGTATCATAATGTGGAAACCGTTAAACTTCGGGGTTACAGGCCCACGTATCGTGGGAATGTTCAGCAGATCAAAAAGGCAGCCGAAGAAATTGCAAAGTCCGTAAATCCAGTAATTTACGCTGGTGGTGGAGTTATTAGTTCCAACGCAAGCGTCGAACTTGTGGAACTTGCCGAAACCTTGATGGCGCCTGTAACTACAACGCTTATGGGTATAGGTTCAATCCCTGCCGAACATCCTCTTAATCTCGGGATGCTCGGAATGCATGGGAGCAAGTATGCAAATTACTCGGTTCAGGAATCCGACCTTCTCATTGCTGTCGGCGCCAGATTTGATGATAGGGTGACCGGAAGACTTCAGTCCTTTGCTCCGAATGCGAAAATTATCCACATTGATATTGATCCTGCTGAAATCTCTAAGAACGTGCCTGCACATGTTCCTATTGTTGGGGACGCTAAAATAATTCTCAAGTCTCTGATAAAACACGTAAAACGGTGCAGTTCCGAAGCCTGGCTTGAGAAAATCAACCATTGGAAGCGCGAATACCCTCTTTCTTACGAGCAGGGGAAAGCGATAAAACCTCAGTTTGTTATCGAGCAGATATCGGAAGCCTGCAAGGATGCAATCATCGTTACGGAGGTAGGGCAACATCAGATGTGGGCAGCTCAGTTTTTTAAATATCGCAACCCTCGTACTTTCATCACTTCAGGCGGACTCGGAACAATGGGTTACGGATTTCCTGCTGCAATAGGGGCCAAGCTAGGTAAGCCCGATAAAGTTGTCTTTGATATTTCAGGGGATGGTTCCTTCCAGATGAACTCTCAGGAACTTGCAACTGCTGTTCAGAACGACATTCCCGTTATTTCGGTTGTTCTGAATAACGGTTATCTGGGCATGGTCAGGCAGTGGCAGGAACTCTTCTATGATAGAAGGTATTCTCATACCTGTATAAAGGGAAGCGTGGATTTTGTCAAACTTGCTGAAGCTTATGGCGCTCTCGGGCTTCGGGTTGAACGTCCATCGGAGATTCTGCCCGCAATCAAAGAAGCAATTGCGTCAGGGCGTCCAACAGTTATTGATGTAGTTGTCGAATGTGAGGAAAACGTATCACCCATGGTGCCTGCAGGAGCAGCAATCAATGAGTTCGTTGACCTGGAGGGAAACAAGTGAAAAAACACACACTTGCAGTTCTCGTTGAAAACAGATCCGGAGTCCTGGCAAGGGTTGCTGGGCTCTTTTCCAGGCGTGGATACAATATTGACAGCCTTGCAGTAGGCGTTACGGAAGATGCCGAGATTTCCCGCATGACAATAGTAGTCCAGGGAGACGAAGCAGTCCTCGAGCAGGTCACAAAACAGTTTAATAAGCTCGTTGATGTGATCAAGGTTTCGGATATCGGAGAAGATGATGCTGTAGAAAGGGAACTTGCCCTCATTAAAGTGGCAGCTGACGTAAATACCCGAGTTGAGATCATTCAGATTGCAGATATCTTCAGGGCTCGGATTATAGATGTGGCTCCCAATTCAATGACTGTTGAGGTAACAGGGGATGAAGGCAAGATTAATGCTATCGAAAAACTCCTCCGGCAGTTTGGGATCAAAGAAATGGTCCGGACAGGTAAGATTGCCCTTGTTCGCGGCCCAAAGAAGGTTTAAATAATAAGGACAGATTATCAGAGGTAGCTGGTTAATTATTTTTCCACAAATCGGAGCAGCTGGAATCCCTTTCAAATCCTGGAGATCTTCTTAAAGGTATGCCTGGAATTCCATGCCTTTCCTGAAATTTCAAAATGTTGCCTTTATCCACAAAAAGCAACTTTTAAAAATCAGCTTAATCAACTTAATTTTCAGGGATGTAGATGTATTCTATTGTATTAGAATACTTCCAAAATAATAATAATAGGAATTTCCCCCTAAACTAAATAAATTATATTGAATAACTCACCAGGAGTTCAAACATGGCAACAATAATTTATGATAACGAAACCACTTTTGATGCACTTAAAGATAAGACAATTGCAGTCATGGGCTATGGAAGTCAGGGCCATGCCCACGCACGGAACCTCCATGAATCTGGTCTCAATGTTGTTGTTGGGCTCAGGAAAGGAAGTTCCAGCTGGGCAAAAGCCGAGAGTGACGGCCTGAAGGTTCTGCCTGTGGCAGAGGCTGCAAAAGCAGCAGATGTTATTATGATTCTGCTTCCGGATGAAAAACAGTCTTCTGTCTACTACTCCGAAATCGAGCCAAATCTGAAGGCTGGTGATGCCCTGGTTTTTGCTCACGGTTTCAACATCCACTACAATCAGATTGTGCCCCCGAAAAATGTAGACGTTTTTATGGTCGCCCCCAAAGGCCCCGGACATATCGTGAGAAGGACCTACACCGAAGGTATCGGAGTGCCTGGCCTTATTGCAGTCTACCAGGATGCAACCGGAAATGCCAGAGATCTCGCCCTTTCCTATGCCAAAGGTATCGGTGCTACAAGGGCAGGTGTTTATGAAACCACCTTCCGCGAGGAAACTGAAACAGATCTTTTCGGAGAACAGGTGGATCTCTGTGGTGGGCTCTCTGCTCTCATCAAGACAGCTTTTGAAGTGCTTGTGGAAGCAGGATACCAGCCTGAGATGGCTTACTTCGAAACCTGCCATGAAGTTAAACTTATTGTAGACCTCATCTACGAAGGCGGGCTTGAGAGAATGTGGCACTCCGTTTCCAACACCGCAGAATACGGAGGCATGACAGTCGGCCCCAAGATCATTAACGAATACTCCCGCGAAGCCATGTATGAAGCCCTTGAAAGGATTCAGAACGGCGAATTTGCCAAAGAATTCGTTCTCGAAGGCATGGTCAATCATCCTGTGCTCAAAGCCATGGAACGCCAGGAAAAGGAACACCAGCTTGAGATTGTAGGAAAGCAAATCCGTGCAAATATTCCCTGGCTCAACAAAAAGATTGATGATGACTGATTTTGCTGTAATTAACAGTCTGCAAACAGAAAGTTCATAAATCTGGAAATAGAAACTCAATCCGGAGGGAAAAAATTGCCAGTAACAGGAGAAACCAAAGTCATTGACACGATCCTTAATAGGCGGAGTGTCCGGGAGTTTACGGATAAGCCTGTCAGCAAGGAAGATATCAACATAATCCTGAACGCAGCGCACTGGGCTCCTTCCGGATTGAACAATCAGCCCTGGCGCTTCATTGTTATCCGCGACCGGGATACCATCGAAAAACTCTCGAAATGTACTCACTATTCAGGTATCGTAGCAGGGGCTCCTCTGCTTATCACTACTTTCCTTGATAACGAAACTTCCTATAACAGGACAAAAGACATCGAGGCAATCGGGGCTGCGATCCAGAATATGCTGCTCACATGCTGCGAACTTGGCCTTGGCGGAGTCTGGCTTGGAGAAATCCTTAATCAGAAAGAGAAGGTCAATTCTATCCTGGGATGTCCTTCACACCTTGAGCTGATGTCTGCTCTTGCAATAGGGGAACCTGTTCCTAAAGAGAGGACTTCAACACGCAAAGCTCTTTCCGAAATTGTATTCAATGAAAAGTATGGGCAAAAGTGGCAAGAATAAACTCTATTCTGGAGTTTCCAGGCCAATTTTCCTTTTAATTTGTTTTCGCTTCTCTTTGGAAATACTTTTAATCTCTTTAAGGATTAAATTTATAAGCTAATTAGCACTATAACCAGCCAGTTAACTGAGTGCAGTTTAATCT
>CAZCKG010000140.1:0-5829 GCA_964498825.1 uncultured Methanosarcinales archaeon | reverse complement strand
TGGCTTGAAAACAGGCCAACTGCTGAAATCGAGCTGAAATGCCCTGATGGAAGCATATTCAAAATTTCAAAACTACCCCTCGAAAAGTTATCAAAATTCTTTGAAGAAAACCCGCAACTATCAGTTTGCCAAGGTCTTAATTGTTTCATGAATTCTAATGAATAATACGCTTGATAACAGATTCATATGTTGGTGTCATAACGATCAAATACTGAATTTCCGGCTGCTTCGATTCGAATACATCTTTCTTCTTCCAGAATCCATTTTCGAAATTTCCGCAATAACTGCCGCTATAAATAAGTCTGCTTGAGCGAGCGTAGCGAGTGAAACGGACCGCGTACTCCCGAGGCGCAATTCGGGTTATACAGGAAATACTTATACGAAAAGCCTCTCTTATATCCACTTTATGAAACAGGATATGTCAAGTGCCGACGTTGCTGCAGTTGTTGCCGAGCTGTCAGCGGGGCCGAAGTCCATTATTGATGCGAAGATAGGGAAGATCTACCAGACTACAAGTGAGGAGATCCGCATCAATCTTTACGTTTTTCACCAGGGAAGGGACAACCTGATTATTGAAGCCGGGAAGCGCATCCATTTGAGTAAACACTTCAGGGCAAGCCCTGAGCTTCCGCAGGCTTTTCCAATGCTGCTTAGAAAATACCTGATGGGAGGCAGGATTGTTTCTTTTGAGCAGCACGATTTTGACAGGATTGTAAAAATAGGGATTGAGAGAGCAGGGGTCAGGAGCACTCTTATTGTTGAGCTTTTTGCTCGGGGGAACGTGCTTATTGTTGATACGGAAAACAAAATCATCCTGCCTATGAATCCTGTGACTCTGAAGGATCGCAGGCTCAGAAGTGGGGAAATTTATGAACTGCCTGAAGCGCAGTTGAGTCCTGTAGATGCTAAAGTTTCGGATCTTATGGAGGCTTTTTCAAAATCTACGGCTGATATAGTCAGGACAATTGCCACAAGATTCAATCTTGGAGGAGTTCTGGCAGAAGAAGTCTGTGCCAGAGCAGGAATCGAGAAATCAAAGCCTGCAAAGGAAGCAACTGAAGAAGATGCTTCAAAACTCTGCAACGCGATGCAGGATCTATTTTCTCCGCTTTTTAGCGGCAAGACTGGAGTCGCGACTGTATTAGAACTAAAACAAGAATCTGGAGCTGAAGTCGAAGCTCCAAAATTAAAGCCCCAGCACGTCAAAAAAGAAATTAATGGAAAGCTGGAAACTTTCGATGTACTGCCTTTTGATCTTATCCGCTATTCAGAAGACGAAAAAGAATATTTCGATTCCTTTAATACGGCACTTGACGAGTTTTTCGGGAAAAAGGCTCTGGAACAGGTTGCAGAGGTAAAAGCAGCTGAGAAAAAGGAAAAGACCCTTGGCGTTTTCGAAAGAAGGCTGCTCCAGCAGGAAGAGAGCCTTAAAAAGTTCGAAAAGGAAATTGAGAAAAATAATACCCTAGCAGAAATAATTTATGCCAATTACCAGCTTATAGAAGAGCTTTTTTCCGTACTTAACGGCGCAAGAGCAAAGGGATACTCCTGGGAAGAGATACGTTCTATCCTGAAACAGGCCAAAAAAACCGTACCTTCAGCTCAAAAGATCACAAATATTGACCAGAAAACAGGAACTGTAACTGTGGACCTGGATGGAAAGAGCGCTAATCTAGATATCCGGAAGACGGTGCCGCAGAACGCTCAGGAATACTACGAGAAGGTTAAGAAGTTCACCAAGAAGAAAGATGGAGCTCTCAAGGCTATCGAGGATACAAAAAAGGCTATGGAGAAAAAGGCTGCAGCAAAGGCTGCAAAGGCAGGAAGAAAACTGCAGGCCTCCAGGAAAAAGCACTGGTATGACAGGTTCAGATGGTTCATATCTTCAGACGGTTTCCTTGTTGTAGGAGGAAGGGATGCCGATACTAATGAGGAAGTTTTCAAAAAATATCTGGAAAAAAGAGATATTGTCTTCCATACCCAGACTCCAGGAGCTCCCCTGACTGTTGTCAAGACAGGAGGAGAAGAGGTTCCCGAATCTACTCTCCAGGAAGTCGCACAGTTTGCCGTATCTTACTCCAGCCTCTGGAAAGCAGGACATTTCAGTGGAGACTGCTACTGGGTTAAAGCTGAGCAGGTTACAAAGACCCCCGAATCCGGGGAATATGTAAAGAAAGGAGCCTTCATCATAAGAGGAGAGCGCAATTATTTCAAGGATGTGCCTCTTGGAATTGCAGTCGGGCTTGAGCTTAAAGGCGAGACAAGGGTAATAGGCGGGCCTGCTTCTGCTGTCCGGAAGCATGGGGATTACATCCTGGAATTAGGGCCTGGCGCCTTCAACCAGAACGATATTTCAAAGAAAATATACAGAATTTACTCTGATGAACTTGGAGATCCTCGTTTCGTAAAACAGATAGCTTCTCCTGACCTGATTGCCATGATGGTCCCTCCTGGAGAATCGGATTTAAAGAGTCAGAAGCCTGAAAGAAAAGGTCAGAGAATCGAGCCTGAAGGCGGTGAATATGAAACTTCGGGTGTAGAAGAGGAAGTAGAAGAAGGAGTAGGAGGAATAGAAGACAAACTTGAAGGGGGCTGGGAAGAAGCTGAAGAGGAGTTTGGAGAAGAAATAGAAGAGCAATTCAAAGAAAAAGGAAAAGAAACCAGAGA
The DNA here is from genome assembly GCA_964498825.1 of uncultured Methanosarcinales archaeon. Lineage (GTDB taxonomy): Archaea > Halobacteriota > Methanosarcinia > Methanosarcinales > Methanosarcinaceae > Methanosarcina. Next base: position 3,162 of record CAZCKG010000140.1, on the reverse strand, counting down.
GAGTGAAGAGGAGATTGAGATAAGTGGAGTGAAAAAGGTATGAGAGTTACAAATCGTTCTCTTAAGGGAAGAGAAGGAGAAATAGCAGTAGCTGTTGAGACCCTTGATGACCTCTGGCACCTGAAGTACATAATTGAAAAAGGAGATCTGGTTTTTGCTCTTACAAAAAGAAAAGCTGATACTGCAAGTGACAAAATTCGCCCTGAAAAAGTTGAAAAAGTTAAGGTGAGGCTTGGAATAAGAGTTGAAGAAATGGAATTCCATAAATTCGCAAATAGATTGCGAATACACGGTCCTATTGAGCACGGGATGGATGCTGGCTCCTATCACACTCTCAACGTTGAAATAGGGACCAATATTTCTATTATCAAGGAGCACTGGAAAAATGACCAGCTGCAGAGAATTCAGGATGCTGAAGAGGCATCAAAACGCCCTAAAGTCGTTATGGTGGCAGTAGAGGAAGGAGATGCTGATATTGGTTTTGTGCACCATTACGGAATTGAAATTTATTCCCATATAAGGCAGTCTTCCGGAAAACGGGAAACAGGTCTGAGGAATGAGTTTTTCAGTGAGATTGTTGAACAGCTAAGACATGCTGTTCCCGAAGAGGCCTCTATAGTTATTGCAGGGCCAGGATTTACCAAAGAAGACTTTCTGAAGTATTTTCAGCAAACTGAGCCGGATATGGCTTCAAGGGCTCTTACGGAAGACACTTCCATGATTGGAATGTCCGGTTTTCAGGAAGTTCTCCGCAGGGGAGCTGTTGACAGGATTATGCAGGAATCCAGAATAGCCCGAGAATCAGCCCTGATGGAAGACCTTATCCGGGAGATCTCAATGGACGGCAAAGCAGCATATGGTTTTGCAGATGTAAAAAACGCCCTCGGGTATGGAGCTGTTGAGACTCTCCTGATTGCTGACGAAACCCTGCGTGAAGGCCGGGAAAAAGGGGAAGATATTGACAAACTCCTTATGGAAGTAGAACAGGCACAGGGAAATGTTGTTGTTTTCAGCACAGCTTTTGAACCTGGGGAAAAACTTCACAAGCTGGGAGGAATCGCAGCTCTACTCCGCTTCAAGGTGAGGGGTTGAGCGGTTCCCTTTAACCCCTGACTTTTTAAATTTCAATGGAAATTATTCTTTCCTTTCAGAATTGAGTTATGACCGCATAGATTTTGATTTAAACTAACTTGACTCTTTTTCTTCTTTTTTTCCCTCTTTTTATAAATAGTGATTTTGTTATATCAGAAGCAGAGCAATAAACCCGCTTAAAAATATCCCGTCAAAAGTTCCTGCTCCACCTATACTTGCGACTGGAGCTCCCAGGTTCTTAATTTTACCCAAATTGAGGATATCGGCTCCAAGAAGGGTTCCTAGCACTCCTGCTGTGTAAGCAGTGACAACACGACACTGATCAATTGGACAGCCGGGAATCGGATAAGCCCAGCTCAGCACAATTGCAACAACGGCCGCAGCCAGAGGAGGAATCAAAGCAGGAGTTGCTATACCGATCCCTCTAATTGGCCTTGCTACGGAATATGTAATAACTGCGACTATTAAGACTCCAGCTCCTGCGATAACAAGAGACGAAGGGAAACTTGTAAGGAGATATGCGGAGATGAGGATCGGGATAATCGCTCCTCCCACATTGATTGCAAGTACTGTGTCATTCCTCATTATTTTCCGGCTTGGGACTCTATAGGCAACTCCAAAAGCGCGGACATAATTATCCTGAACCACAGGAGTATCGGATCTGAGAGTTGTTAGAGGAATGTTGATGCTGCTTCCAACAAGGGATAACAAAAGGATGAGAAGTGCATCTCCAAGAGAGAAGCCAATTTTCATAAAAGCGGAAATTATAACTCCAAAAAACAGAAAAGCAAGTCCGAAAATTATAATAATAATTAAGAGCAGGAAGAATGTCAGGCTAAAAGGAACATAAAAAAGTTGCCTTCTCATGGGATCACTCTTTTTTCTTCAATTACCGGAACATCATAAATTGTACATTTATCAGTATTTATGAACATATATGACAGAATATCTTTCTTTTTTTATTTAAAATGTTCGTCCTTTGATATTCCAAATTAAATATTTTTGAACGCGTAACTAAAAATTACAAGATATAAAAGACTTAAAAGTATTTCATCGAAGCTTTTAAAGCTTCCATGCAGATTGTTTCTTTTGCATCTTTATAAATTCTAAGCACTCCACCTGACTCGGATACCGTGACAGCAATAGCAACAGTATCTCTGCTGATCGCGGCTGCTGAAACATGCCTTCCACCTAGCCCTTTTTCAATATCCACATTTCTCCCATCAACATCAAGATAGCGCCCTGCCGCATGAATAAAGCCTGTCTCATCTATTACAAAAACTCCATCAAGCTGGGCAAATTCCTTTATCGACTCCCAATTTCTTTTGTCAAGAACATCCCGATAAGATCTTTCGTGGCCTTCATAAGGATTAAGTATTATCTGGTGAGAGCGCTTCAAGACTTCTTCAGAGTCACCGACAATAAAGGCAGCTCCTATTTTTTTACCTTCTCTGCCTGCCAGAGCAATGTCAAAAGAGATTTTCATAACTGCACTCATAACTTCAGGCTTTATCCTTTCCTGGCATTCCTTCATGGCCTTCACAAGAGGGTTTTCATCGATGTTATGCACAATAATCGAACTGGAGCCGCGGGTCTCGACGACACCTATAACAACTCCACTTTTTACTTCTTCAAGCACGTATTCCATAGCCGCAGCCTGCTGCAGGTGATCAGCATTACCTGAAGCTTCCCGGCTTATCTGGTCACCGAGCTCCTTTACAGGATTTTTTCCATCCTTGCCCGTGGATACCAGATGGTCTATCATGCTTTTCGGGCGCATGGAAATATAGTAGACCGGAACTCCCCCAGTTTCGATCCCTTCAAAGCTCAGATCCCCGGAAACCATGATTGCGGCAGCATTAAGTTCTATGGAAATCCGGGCTGCCGTTTCTGCAATAATACGTGCTTTTTCCATTTGATCCACCGCTTTTTATTATAACAGCAATTTATTTGCGGTTCTTCTCTTTGTTCTTGAAATTAATATTATTTTTTGGTCCAATATTGTTTTATTAATTTTACATGATAATTTTTTTAATTTGTATTTTTAAATTTGTATATTTTTGGTAAACG
>CAZCKG010000139.1:0-5860 GCA_964498825.1 uncultured Methanosarcinales archaeon | reverse complement strand
TATTATACAGTCTGTGAGTTATAATGGTGAATTATATTTTTGAACGATAATCAGAACAAATCAGGAATATACTTCCAGGCATTTCTACCATACAGAAAAGTCGAAAGTTATGTAATACTCATAAAGACCCTTTTTCAACCTGAAAACGAAATAATCTATTTCCAGACTCTTAATTTACTTTATTTATGTATCTCTATATTCTTTCTCCTGAACTGAATAAAAATATATGCGTTTTGTGCAAAATCAAAACCTTTATCTCATAAGGTTTTACCAGAATATTATTTAAATCTGATTTTGACTGCAAAAAAGGCATTTTAACAGCTCTTCTGCCTTTAAGCTGAGTACGATGCTGTTTGATGAAATGAGATTTAAAGATAAAGTTTACTTAGGTCTAATCAATAACATTTAATTTATATATTAGAATTAATAATTAAAGCATATTAACTTTCTGGTTCTCGTACATACAAACAAAATTAACGCAAACATTTCATAATGATTCTTAGAGATTCGTAATAATTTTCAAAACTGGCATCAGACAATTGACCTACTTTTATCCACTCTCTCATTTATATAATGTTTCGGTGTATTTGAACCGGTTTTATTTACCATCAATTAATATATAGTTTGAGAACTTAATTCGTAACCTGTAAACTTATCAAAAGGGGACTTTCAAAAAGAATACTTGATAGAAATTGCTTATAAGATAGCGGACGAGATAATTCTTTAGAAAGATATATCTCTTAAAACTAATTTAAATAAAATTAAAAGTGGGTTCAAATTTAAGTTAGCACTATAAATATATAAAGTAACTAAAGACTTTACAACCAAATTAAAGAACTTTTGTTTTCAGTAAACGGTTCGCCTCATATATCATAGATAATTCAGGAATATTTCAATTCACAAGCAATTCACTAGCAATTAACACGCAAATGGAGCGTTATTATGACCGAACATCAGAATTTAAAACAGAAAATGTACGAATGGACTGAGAAATATGCAAGTAAGGCAGGCTACAGGCTTAATCCTGATAAAGAAGCCCTTGATTATGTGCTTGACGGGCTTGCAATTAAGCAGGAAAAATTCGGAAGGCGTTACTGTCCCTGCAGAATAGTTACCGGAGATGAACAGGAAGATAAAAAGATAGTATGCCCCTGCATCTACCACAAAGAAGAAATCGAGAGAGATGGGAACTGTCACTGTGAACTTTTCTTTAAAGTAAATTAAATTAATTCTTATTATTCAACTGCCTGTAAAAGGTTTTAAAATTGTTCTGAGGTCAGGAAAATTAATCTGTCAGAGAACTTCATTTCCAGGAAAACCTGACCTCCGATATCCTGGAAACTATGACAGCTCTTAGTTTCGGAAATCTGAGGGTGAGAACTTAAATTAATTAAATGGGTTTGCATAGTATCCTGCTGCAAGCTAAAAATAATACTGAAAACTAAAAAGCAAGAGTTTAAGGTAGATTACTTATATATATTCTAGCTGAAGGTTATTTTACCTGTGTTTTCAGTGATACTCTTAATTTTGTTTTTTAACCATCATTTAACCTGTATTTAACTTACATACTCTTTAATAACCTGCACATTCTTTAATAAAAACTGACACAAAAATAAAATTTGACTCAAGGGTGACCTGGAATGACAAATGCAATGGAACTCTATCAGATGCTTCCAAAAACTAACTGCAAAAAGTGCGGAAAAACCTCATGTATGGCTTTTGCAGTAGCCCTCATGGCCCGCGAGCTCACACCTGAGGACTGCCCCCCCCTGAAGGAAGAGCCGAAATATAAAGAAAACTACGAAAAAATAAGCGGCCTCTTCAAACCGTCCGAAGGTGCAACCGAAACAGGCCTTATAGTGCATGAGGATCTCTGTTTCGGATGCGGAAATTGTGTAGTTGCCTGTCCTCCTAATGTAGCAAATGATCCTTATGGAGTAGGCTCGGGAAACGCTCCAAAGAATATGAATAAGCTAATCCTGGTCATAGAAGACGGCATTGTAAAAGCCCAGAACGTAGGGGAGTGCCGGCGTTTTGGAAAGAACAAAATTCTCTGTAATGGCTGTATAGTAACCTGCCCTGTAGAGGCAATAGAATTCGTGTGAGGAAGCGGATATGGAGAAAAACTATCATGTATGCACAGGCTGCGGACTGCTCTGCGACGATATAGAGGCCGAAGCTGAAAAGAACTTAATAAATAAAGTTCATACAGCCTGCAGAATAGGAGTAGCCCACATGAAAGAAGGTAAGGGAGAAGCAACTTTTCAGGTAGACAACAAACCTGTCGATGAGGCAACCGCAATAAATGAGGCTGCAGCAATCCTGAAAAATGCAAAAAATCCTCTGATCTTCGGGCTTGGAGCTTCCACCAATGAAGCCCAGAAAATGGCAATTGAGCTTGCAAAAAAAATCAACGCTACTCTTGACGATACATCTTCTTTTTGTCTGGGCAGCTTGGTTGAAGCCCTTATGCATGAAAAAATAAGAACCTGTACCCTAGACGATGTAAGGAATAAAGCTGATGTTATTATATATTGGGGAACAGACCCTTCGGATTCCCATCCTCGCCTTCTTTCGAAATATTCCTACTTCCCAAGAGGAAGTGAAAAGCAGCGGGGCTGGGAAGAAGAAAGGACAGCTATTGCAGTAGATGTCCGTAAGTCCCATACTGCAAAAATCTGCGGGAACTATTTCTTCCAGGTTCCTCCTAAAGGAGATACGGAATTTATCGATGCTATAATTGCAGGGATTTCAGGAAAGCTTCCCAAGACTTCTTACAATTTTCCCCCTAAAAGAATTCTTGAGCTGGCAAATATCCTTAAAGGAGCAAAGTTTGGGGTAATTTTTGTAGGGCGGGGACTAATCTACTCGCTTGAAAACCTTGAGCCCCTTTTCCGGCTAATGAAGGTCCTGAACGAAAAAGCAAACTTCCACCTTATGCCAATGGTAGGAAACTATAATACAATGGGCTTTAACGAAAATCTCTTTGCAGAAACAGGATATGTGAACAGCGTAAAATTCGAAAACGGCACTGTAAAACACGGGCCCGAGTATTCGATTGTTGAGTCTCTTAAAGCAAAAACTGTGGATGCAGCCCTTATTATCGGTTCTGACCCTCTTTCAATCCTCCCGAGAACTATTGCAAAAAACCTGCTGGAAATTCCTGTTATCACAATTGACCCTTATGAAACCCTGACCTCCAGAAAATCAAAGGTCTACTTCAATACCGCAATCAGCGGGGTAGAAGCAGGTGGGAGTGCCACACGTATGGACAGGGTTAAAGTGAGCTTTAAACCGGTTATTGAGACAAATAACCCATCTGATGAAGTTATTCTCAGGAAAATAACGGAGGCCCTCTAATGGATTTCGGATCATTTCTTGCAGCGCCTGAAATAAAAGTAAAAATCATAACTTACAGGGACATCTTTCAGGATAAGGCTATGCTCGAAGACCGCTTTGGAGAAGAGTACAGGGACCTGTCTGCCGTCATAAAACTTGACTCTGCCGATCTCAAACAGCTGAACGTGAAAAAAGGCGACACTGTCATCTTAAAAAACTCCTTCGGAACAGTTGTTGTTAAGGCAGATGAGTCAGGATACGAGATCTCTCACAGGGGTATTGCATATATGCCTAAAAGCCCCTGGTCCAATATGCTGGTCTCGGACGAGACAGGAGGTACAGGAGTCCCGAAATTCAAAGATATCTCCGTAACCGTTACCAGTGCAAAAGGGGAAAAAATAACTGAACTCACGTTTTAGATTCTTTCCCAGTAAATTCAATAAACTCCTTAAAACTTCCTTAAAAACGGTAAAAATTTCTTATTTTCCTTTTCTATGGCTTGTTTAACTGCAAATTGGATGAAAGTATGGCTGATGTACTGCTGAAGTTTACAAAGATCTTGATAAACGGGACTATTTTCTACAGTTTTGAGGGCTTTGAAAATGTAAAATCCAAATGGGAGCTGTCCTGTGAATATTTATCAGGTTCTCACTTTACAGCCTGGAATGGGATTCTTCTATATTCTGACGGGAAAAAACTTTATTCACTTGCTCCGGGAAATGAACTTCCAGAAAATTCCTACTTGGAACTGATGTCCATTGTAGCTACAGGAAAGAAAAGACTGAAGGAAATCAGAAGAAAACACTGTATTTAGCCATCAATTTCGGTTAAGAGCTTTGATTTCCAGATAAGAGCTTTAGTTTTCAGTTTAAACCTATCATTGAGGCTCTCTAGCAGGCTTTCTGGCAGAAAGCACTGCAAGAATTCCTTTCCCGTGTCCTTTCTCCGGAAATTCAATGTTTTCGATTTTTTCAGGCTGCCTGAAAAGAGTCTGGCAGACTTCAATATTTTCAAATCCTGTTTCCTGCAAGAATATAGATACTTCTGTTGCTGAAAGAAAATGAGCCCCATAAGAGAATTTGCTTGAATTTTTCTCTGAATCGAGAATACTACCTAGAGGGCTGTCTCTATCCAGTATGCCTGCAATAAGTTGTCCTCCCGGCTTTAAGATCCTGAACGTTTCTCTGAGTGCCTGGACAGGTTCATTAAAAAAGGCAATTGCGGTAACGATCAGAATAAGGTCAAATTTCTGTTTTTTGAATGGTAAAAATTCGGCAACACCGAGAATTGTCTCAATATTTCGTTTTTTTGCTATTTTTGCCATAGCCCTTGAAGGTTCAAGGCCAAATCCGATTCCCAGAGGATATGCAAACCTGCCTGTTCCAGTTCCTATTTCAAGGGTTTTTAGTTTTTCCAGATTTTCGGGAAGAAATTTTTTAAGGGCAAGGAGTTCGGATTCGTATGCAGGCCTGTATCTGTCGTACCAGGCATCGTATTCATCTGCATATCTGTCAAAGATTTCCCATACTCTTATGAAAATTCCCCCTCTCCCTTGTTAAAATCCCTTTTTCCTAGCCAGTAACCTTTTAGTTTTCCCAGTAACCTTTTAGTTTTCCCGGTAAATTTTTAGTTTTCCCAGTAACCTTTTAGTTTTCCTATACATTTTTCTATGTATCTAATAGCTTTTACTTATCTGAGATTCTTTTTAGCTTCTGGTATACAGGAAGACTGCAAGAAGGCCAACAACTTCGTAAACCAATTCAAAACCCGGAATATTCATAATTCCATTCTGCTTTGTCTCTGCACTTTCTGCTGTCACACTTATTATTAAATTTTTAGAAGCCGTCCCGTTTTCGTTACTTGCTGTGAGATTCACAGTGTAGATTCCGGGAGTTGGATATGTGTGAACAGGACTTTCCTTTTCAGAGTCAATATTTCCGTCACTTTCAAAATCCCAGTTTCTTCCAGTTTCATTTTCCGAAAGGTCGGTAAACGTAACAGAAAGAGGAGCAGGACCGCCTGTAGTATTTGCGCTGAAGTTTGCAGCAGGAAGAATTGATTCTGTATGTTTAACGGCTACAAGAGGCATATAATCAATGTAGCTGCTATTTACTTCAATCTTAAATTTCTCATCTGCAATGCCATCTCCATCTGCATCAACTGCAGTTTCCGAAAAGCCTGTACCATTGGGTAATGCCCAGAAGTTTCCTGCAAGATAAGGACCACCTGCAATATTTTCGCCTGTAGTTTTCTCCATATTATAGGAATTATCTGTTCCATTATTCGGGAGGGCATTAACAGTATTGTTGAAATAATTGTTGAAGACCCGATTTTTATCGCTTCTTGGACAGATGAAAAGTCCATAAACTTTATTCGAATAAATCCTGTTGTTTGAAATCGTATTCTCATCAGAATTACCAAAGTGAACGCCTCTACCGTTGTCAAATGCCTCGTTTTCGGAGAAGGTGTTGCCAACTGCAGTTGAGAACAGGATTCCATAATCTTTGTTTTCTGAAAGAGT
>CAZCKG010000138.1:0-5864 GCA_964498825.1 uncultured Methanosarcinales archaeon | reverse complement strand
GGAAAGAAATCTACAAATAAAGCAGGAATATCCGAGATAGAATCTTCAGGAACAGGGTCTTCAGGAATAGAACCCTCAGGAGAACCGGAAATCCTGAGAATAGTGATCGACCACAGGGAAACAAAATGTGGGGTTGCAAAAGTTCTGGACAGGTTAGGGATGGAACTCAGCTTCGCAGCTCTTGAAATCGGGGATTATGTTGTAAGCGATCGTCTGGCTGTAGAGAGAAAACGCGCAGATGATTTTGCAAGTTCCCTTATAGATGGAAAACGTAATCTTTTTGCTCAACTTTCGGACCTTTCAAGGGTATATGAAAAACCCGTCCTTATTATTGAAGGAGAAGACCTTTTTACATGCAGACAGCTTAATCCTAATGCTATTTACGGTTCCCTTGTGTCTATTGCGATTGATTTTGGGGTCTCGATTCTCAACTCAAGAGATGAGGAAGAGACAGCCGCGATCTTGAAAATGCTTGCAAAACGTGAGCAGACAGAAAATAAGCGTGAAATCAATCCTCATGGGAAAAAGTCAGCCAGTACTCTTGCTGAACAACAGGAATACCTGATTTCTTCTATCTCAAACATAGGGCCAAAAGCCGCAAGAAACCTTCTATTACATTTCGGCTCCGTTGAAGCTGTTATGAAGGCTAATACCGAAGAACTCAGGAAGGTAAAATTAATAGGACCAAAAGCAGCAGCAAGGATAAGAGAAGTTCTTGAAAGCCCTTATAAAGGGTAATAAAAGAGGAGAAGTCTGGTTTTGTTTTAGTTTTTTGACTTCCTCTCTTCTTATCCTTGACTCATACGTGCCTCAGGCGTTCTATAAGTTCGAGTCCTTTGTCAATTAACCCGAAGCCCTCAGCAATGCTGCGCGGATCTGTTTCATTCTGAAGAGAGCTTGCAATACTGACCACTTTCTTAAAGAGAAGGTTCTCAAGTGCCTTCCGGTCTTCATGAGTTCCATAAGGTTTCAAAACCTCTTCTGGTTTCTCTGCCCTTCCTGAGGATACTGCCTGAACAGCTGAGGGGTATCTCTCGGGTTTTCCCGCCTCGTAGGATATTTCTGAGAACTCGTCTTCGAAACCAGGACCCCCTTTATCTTCTTTGGCAGTTTCAGAGGTTTTCTGTCCGGCTTGTAGTTTTTGCCTGTGTGCCTGAACTCCTTTTTCATCCTTAAATGAAGACCTCTTCTCTTCCGCATATTGTCTGGCTTCAGGAACCTGGACTTCTGGTTCCGGAGTTTCCTCTTCATCCCGGACATCGCAGACAGGACAAATTACTGTCCCTTGATAACGAAATTTTGGAGCTCCACATACCTTACAATGCTCTGCAAGCATCGTGCCCCCTAATTCAAGGAAACGGGCTATTCGTTTTACTTTTTTATCTTTTTCAGAATCCATTGTACCTGACCTTCCTTTATTCTAAGATTTTCCTGTAGCTCCCTGTATATGAAACTACCTTTAACCACTTTTAACTGCCTTTATTTACTTTTACCCGTACAAGCCAAAAGAGTACAATTTAAGAATCAAAATGAGAAGACACTGGTACATACAATTTTAAAAATCACCGATAATATTTTATATAACAAGCCTGTCTTACACTAATTTATTAGCTCTAATTTTTACATCGTAATTGACTGCGAAGGTGATTCGAATGTCATCAAATGATTCAGCAGAAGTTATCAGACAATGTCTTCAGGTCTTAGACAGCATAACCAGTGACTCTTCAGTTCCAAGAAATATCAGGCGTTCCGTGAATGAAATCATGGACATACTGAACAACGAATCCGAACCTCTGTTCCTTAGGGCAGCATCAAGCATTTCCATTTTAGAAGATATAAGCAATGATCCTAACCTTCCTCTACACACAAGGACTCTGATATGGAATCTCTCAAGCCAGCTCGAGACAATTCCAGTAGATGAGTAAAAGCATCAAAAAAGAAAACCAGTAAAAACCTGGTGAAAACCGAATTTTCTCGAGGGCACAAATTGAAAATTAGAAGCTCCCGAGATAAAACAGGCTCAGGCATGTCTATTGAGACGACCCTGCTAAAAAATCCCAAACTTGATCTGATTCTGAAAAAAGAGCCGGAAGAAGTAACCTTATAATTTTGCTATCTGTCCCTGGCTAATTTTGGGAGTTATATCCAGAGCTTGAGGGTTATCGACAAGGAAAAAAATAATCTTTTTCCTTTTTTTTCTATCTTTTTTGACTACTAGAATTAAAATAATATCCAGAAATCGGATTTTGAAATATATTATAAACTTAAGATAGTTAAAACTTGATAAAAGAATCGATAAAAGGGATAAAAAATATAAGGAACTTCCGATTCATGTTATACAGGTAAAAGAAAATTTTACCGACAGAAATAATACACTTAATGAGAAATTCTCAAATGAAATTCCTGAATTTTGAATTAATCCTGAGTAATAATCTAAATAAAAATGCATTTTAGATTCCAGGTGAAAAAGCTAGAAATTGCAAAGGCTGAAAAACATTTAATGGGGGTATGAAAGTAATGCTGGAAGGAATTTCGGCGCGGGTAAGGGAAAATTTCGAGGTAAAAGACAGTGTAAGGGAGGAAGGATTGAAAATCTCCCGAGAAATTGTCAGAGAATGCAGAACAGCATCATTTGCCTTGCATGGGCAAGACTTTAAGAAAGCAGACAGTAGCATCAAAGCCGCAGAAAAAGCTTTAGAGAGACTTGAAATTATTTTCAAAGGACATGCCGATATTTATCATGCAGGATTTGTTGAACATGCCCAGCAAGAATACTCGGAAGTTTCAGTCCTCTCCAGTCTGCTGAAAGAAGGAGGGGAAGAAAGAATACCTTCTCCGGATGAATTGAAAGTGGAATATGCCGCCTATCTTAACGGGCTTGGGGACGTTGTGGGAGAACTAAGAAGGCATGTTCTTGACCTTATAAGGAAAGAATCCTTTGAGAGAGCCGAAGTATTTTTAGGGATAATGGAAAATATCCATGCAATGCTTATGGATTTCGATTATCCTGACGCGATAACCAGAGGACTCAGGAGGAAGACCGATGTATCCCGTGCGCTAATAGAAAAAACGCGCGGAGATGTTGTCAACGCTATTGGTCAGAAAAAACTTGAGGTTGCAATACGAAATCTCGAAACGAGACTCTAATTGGAACCTTCAATTTAAACTGAGTAAATCAATACCTTTCCACAAGAGTTTGATTATGAATTTGAAATCCGACTTACTAATATACAACTTAATTACATAATTATTGAACAGTTTTGAAAATTAGTTAACGTTTAATTGTTTATCTGAATTGCTTGAAACCTACAAACAAGCTCTTCAAAAACTGACAGCTATTATCTTAACAATCTACCAGAGAGGATATTCATGAGATTTGACCCGGAAAAAATAAAAAAGGATGCGAAAGAAAATTTTGATCTGACCTGGAACGAGGGAAAAAAGCTAATCAGGACATCTACCTTAAACGAACGCTATCCCAGAACCACTCTGAAATATGGAAAAGCACACCCTGTATACGATACCATCCAGAAATTGAGAGAGGCTTATCTCAGGATGGGTTTTGAAGAGATGATGAACCCTCTCATAGTGGATGACAAAGAAGTCCATAAACAGTTCGGAAGCGAAGCTCTAGCAGTCCTTGACCGCTGTTTCTATTTAGCAGGCCTGCCCCGTCCGAACGTTGGGATTTCTGATGAGCGCATTGCACAGGTAAAGGAAATCCTTGGAGATATCGGGGATGAAGGAATTGACAAAATAAGACAGGTTCTTCATTCATACAAAAAAGGAAAGATCGAAGGAGACGATCTTGTTCCTGAAATTTCGGCGATTCTCGGAGTTTCTGACGCCCTTGTTGCCGATATGATTGAAAGAGTCTTTCCTGAGTTTAAGGAACTTGTACCTCAGGCAAGCACAAAAACACTCCGTAGCCATATGACAAGCGGCTGGTTCATTTCTCTTGGTTCCCTTCTTGAAAGAAAAGAGCCTCCCTTCCACTTTTTCTCCATAGACCGCTGTTTCAGGAGAGAACAGCAGGAAGATGCCTCGAGGCTCATGACCTACTACTCGGCCTCCTGCGTGATAATGGATGAAAATGTTACTATTGACCATGGAAAAGCCGTTGCTGAAGGGCTTTTGTCCCAGTTTGGTTTTGAAAAATTCCTTTTCAGGCCTGATGAAAAGCGCAGCAAATACTACGTGCCTGATACCCAGACCGAAGTGTTTGCCTTCCACCCAAAACTTGTAGGCTCCAACTCGAAGTATTCGGACGGCTGGATCGAAGTCGCGACCTTCGGGATATATTCTCCAACAGCTCTTTCCGAATATGATATTCCGTATCCTGTAATGAATCTCGGGCTCGGGGTGGAAAGGCTTGCCATGATCCTGCATGACGCTCCGGACGTCCGCTCCATGACTTATCCGCAGATCTCCCAGTTCAATGAGTGGGAAATGTCTGATGGTGAGCTTGCAAAACAGGTTTTTGTGGACAAAACACCTGTGACTCCTGAAGGACTTGCAATTGCAGCTGCAGTGGTTTCTCAGTGCGAACTTCATGGAGAAGAACCAAGCCCATGCGAATTCCCTGCCTGGGAAGGAGAAGTTTGCGGCAGAAAAGTAAAAGTTTCAGTAATTGAGCCTGAAGAAAATACGAAACTCTGCGGACCTGCAGCTTTCAATGAAGTCGTTGCTTATCAGGGAGATATTCTTGGAATCCCGAATACTAAAAAATGGCAAAAAGCTTTTGAAAACCATTCTGCAAGAGCTGGTATTCGTTTCATAGAATCTTTTGCTGCCCAGGCAGCCAGAGAAATCGAAGAAGCTGCAATGTCAGGAGCAAAAGAACATATAGTCAGGGTAAGAATTGTAAAAGTTCCCTCTGAAGTTAATGTGAAAATAGGTCCTATTGCCCAGCGTTATATTACAGGCAAAAATAAAAAGATAGACTTAAGGGGCCCTGTTTTCACTTCTGTAAAAGCAGAGTTCATGTAATCGAAAAACCACAAAAACAGGGACATGATACATGCAAAAAGAGCAAACTCCTTCCTTAAGGTATCCGGAACTCAGCAGGCTGATGGAGTCAGGCGAGCCTGTATGTGTAACTTTTGAAACACAGATGACAAGCGAAGAAGAAACCAGAGGAAAAGAAGCTGAAGAAAAAACAGCCGAAGAAGGGAATGAAAAGTTTCCTGAAAAATCCTGTTTTCTTTTTTGCGAACTTGTACAAAAGGCCCGCATGGGAGAAATGTTCCTTGTCTCAGGACAGGGTTGCTCTCCTGGAGACTATGTACTCGGTCTCTCGGAAAAAAGTCCTGCTTCCTATTATTTGAATTCCGGAAGATACAGGAACTCTCAAGCTGCAGAAAACGCAGCCACGTCCCTTCCAAAATTGAAAAAAAAGTTCTCCTACATAAGAATTGAGCCCCTCTCTCTAAATGCAGGAAAATTTGATGTGCTAATTCTTTTTCTAAAGCCTGAAAAAGCTATGCGGATTGTCCAGGCTAGTGCCTATTCCGAAGGGAAAAGGATAGCAATTGATACAATGGGCGCAGCTTCAATCTGTGGAGACTGTACCGTACTTGCACTTAAACAGGGAATTGGCCTGTCTTTCGGGTGCAAAGGATCAAGAAAGCACAGCGGATATGAAGACTTCGAAGTTCCAGTTGGGCTTTCTTTTGAAAAAGCAGCTGAAATAGAAAGGGAGCTTTCAAAGCTTCCGGAGACGAGAAAATAAAGTATAATTCACGAAAAACTCCTGCTTTCCGAAAGAAGAAAACCAAATTATTTTTTAGTAAATTTGATTCTTATCTTGTTGATTCTTATCTTGTTGATTCTTATCTTGTTGATTCTTATCTTGTTGATTCTTA
>CAZCKG010000137.1:0-5883 GCA_964498825.1 uncultured Methanosarcinales archaeon | reverse complement strand
TGATACCAGGCGTCATTGGTAGCGAACTTCACAGTGCCATCAGATAAAAACACTGTATTAGAAGGGATTGTTTTGATCCAAAAAGCTGCAAAACCGATTATCACAACTGCCAGAGTGTATGGCCAGCTGGATTTAATTTTATCTTTTAATGATACAGGACGATTCTGGGAACTCATGATAATCCTCTTTAAGAGGTAAATTTTTCTTAATTAGTATAGAAATATAGAAAAGAAAATTAAATAGATACTATTAATTCAATTAACAGTTAATAATTCTATCTAATTTTCTCAATCAGTGTAGAACTATAGAAAAGAAAATCAAATAGATTCTATTAATTCAATATAACAGTTTATAATTTTATCCCATTTCTGATCAGGAGCTTCATAATATTCTTTATTTCCAAACTGACTTAAAACAGCTTTTTGAATGGATTCCACATCTCCCGGAGGGACAAAAAAAGTTCCTTTATAGCCAGCCATCGATTCTTTCAAGCCACCTACCTCAGAAACTACGACAGGTTTTCCAAAAGACATGGCAATGTGTGCAATTCCACTCTGAGAAGCTCTTAAATAGGGAAGAACTACCACGCTGGCAGCACTGAAGTAAACATTAACTTTTTCGTCCGGAACATATTCGTCTACCAGTGTGATTTTATCTCTAAGAGGAGAAGATGCAATTTGATCAAGCAGTTCTTTTCGATCTTCCCAGACTTCTCCTACGATAAGCAGCCTGCTTTTCTCTGCAATTTTTGAGGGGAGCTGCTCAAAGGCCCTGATTAGATAGGGAATTCCTTTATATTTGCGAATTAGACCAAAAGAGAGAATAACAAATTCTTCATTTATAGAAAGGTTTTTTCTTGCTTCATTACTCTCAAGTAACTTCCCGTACTGATCATAGAGCCCGTGCGGAATTACATGGATTTTTTCAGGATTAATAGAATACCTTTCTGCAACAAGCTGTTTGTCCGATTCCGAATGGGTAATGTATGCATCAAGGTTTTTGCGAAGCAGTTTTCCCGTTATTTTTGAATATAAACGGATAGGGAGTATCGCTTCTTCAAAAGGGTCCACAACTTCGTGGAACTCCACAATTATTTTGGGTTTATGCAATAAACCTGCGAACATCTTTAACATTAACTGCATGTGTGCGATCGAAGAAGTCCACCACTGCAAAATTATGATATCCGGTTTTTCAGCTTTAAGAAAGTTGTATGCTTTTGCCCAGGTAAAAGGATTATTATAGTCCATGCCGTCAAAGACAGGAATAGTAGACGAAAAATTCAGGTCCGAGATATTTTTTCCTACATGGGATTTGCCAGGAAAAAGAAAGGTTGGAAGCAGCTGTCTGAAGCAAACGACAGAGACATTCTTTTTTTCGGACATTGCATTGGCCAGACGGATAGTATAATAACTGATACCACTTAAAAAGCGCTTCGAAGGCCCGACTATGCAAATGTTTTTATTAGATGTCATTTACCTTAACTATCACATTATCTTTATATTAAGCTAATGCATTAGACCTTAAAGAGAGGTTTCTTATTGAAGATCGCACAGGTTTGCCCCAGATATTCCCCTGATATTGGAGGAGTTGAAACCGATGTTAAAGAAATTAGCGAAAGACTGGTTTCAAAGGGCCACGATGTAGAAGTAATAACTACAGACCCCAGCGGTAAACTGAAAAAAAAAGATATAATAAATGGAGTGAAGATTATAAGATTCAAATCGTTTGCTCCTGGAAATGCATACTTTTTTGCTCCACAAATATACAGCTATCTAAAGAATCATAATTACGACGTTATTCATGCTCATAGTTATCATGCGCTTCCGGCTCTTTTTGCAGCTCTAAGCGAGCGCAAAAAAAAGTTTGTATTCTCTCCTTATTACCATCGCGGAGGACACACTTCATTTAGAAATCTACTCCATAAGCCCTACAAATTTTTTGGAAAAATAATATTTTCTCGTGCGGATGCTGTTATATGTATATCCGAATATGAAAAAAGGCTGGTAGAATCTGATTTTGATGTCACGGGAAAAATCACAAAAATTCCAAATGGGCTTAATCTCTCAGAATTTGAAAATCTGAAAAGTCAAAGAAATGATAAAAAAGGACATGAAAAGAAAGAAAAGGTGCTTCTCTATGTAGGGCGCCTTGAAGAATATAAGGGAGTTCAATATATTATTCAGAGTTTGCCTGAGCTTCGAAATTTCAGATTAAGAATTGTAGGGAAAGGACCTTACGAAAAGGAACTGCATAATATGGCAGAAAATCTGAAAGTGACAGAGAGAATAGAATGGTTAAAAGATCTCTCAAGAAAAGAACTCCTTGAATGTTATGCAGATGCTGATATATTCTTAATGCTTTCTTCCCATGAATCATATGGGATTACGGTTGCAGAGTCACTAGCTTCAGGAATCCCATGTGTGGTTGCAAAAGGAAGTGCACTTGACGAATTTGTAAATGGAATAAGTTGCATTGGAATAGAGAAGCCTCCAACAAAAGATAAAGTCGTCAAAGCAATTAGAGAAATGGGGAAAGTAGAAAAACTAAATAACCTGGAAAAAGAGAAAGGGCTACTTGACTGGAGTGAAGTAGTTTTTAGAATTGAAGAACTGTATGAGAAGAAACAAAAAAAGATATGTGATCCAAAATAAATCAAAACGTGTACTCAGAATGAAATTAAAATTCGATGCAGGAGTTTTGAGTTTTTGGGGAAGTAAAACATGGAAATTGATTACATAAACGGCCTAAAAACTGATAAGATATTCGGAATGTCAAAATATCAAAGTGAAATCCACAGCAGGTTAGAAAATGTCAGATTAAACCGGATAGAGTATCCGGATGCATCAAAAGCAGTAAAGATGGTAGGGGTCAATAAAATTGTGGAATATCTCGCATATCCACTCATCGTGAAAAAAAAAGTCAGTAAAGCTAACATTAAGCATGTGACCCGTCAGGATCTTGCATTTCTGCTGGAGCTAATGGATTTAAAAAAGACCATTGTCACATGCTACGATATCATACCTATAGCATATTATAATACCCTAAATCCTACTTGGAAACTCAATGCAAAAGGATTGAAAAAAGCAGAAAAAATAATAACAATATCTGAATTTTCCAAACTGGATATAATTAAATATATAGAAGTCCCAGAAGAAAATATAGAAATTATACCTCCTGCAGTAGATTATAATTTATATTATTTAAATCGAAACAGAAAAGCTTTAAAAAAATATAAGATAGAGGATGATGAGCTGGTAGTCCTGTATGTGGGAGCAGAAGACCCGAGAAAAAACGTTCATTTTTTAATAAACTCATTCAGCAAATTAAAAGACAAACTTCAGAAGGTAAAATTGTTAAAAGTAGGTTTGCCAAACGATGTAGGAGTAAGAGGAAAACTCCTGAATCATATTGAGTCCTTAAATTTACAGAAAGATGTTATTTTTGCAGGATATGTGTCAGAGAACGAACTGGCAGAGATATACAACGCTGTGGATTTGTTTGTATTTCCTTCTTTATATGAAGGATTTGGACTTCCCCCTCTGGAAGCAATGGCTTGTGGGACACCGGTTATAACCTCAAACACTTCTTCTCTACCGGAAGTTGTAGGAGACGCTGCCATAACTGTAGATCCATATGATTCAGACAAATTTGCCGAAGAAATGTATGAAATGTTAACCAATGAAGATCTTAGAAAAGAAATGATAAAAAAGGGGCTTGAAAGATCATTACTATTCAAATGGGAAGACTCGGCAAAAAAAACATTAAAGGTTTATAAAGAGCTCTGACCCCAAGTCATACCATCCCTAACTCCCTTCAAGAAGGAAATAATAGATGGAAAAATTTCCTTTCTTTTTTGACGGTAAAAAATACCACCGATAACCATCCAGAATCTAAATCCAAAAAAATAAACTAAAAAAGAAAAATACTGTTTTTTGGAGGAATGCTTCCTCATAAACCAAAACTTATTCCTCGTATGGTAATAGAGAGTAAAACCAGTTATTTTGCTGCTTGTAGCTCCACCCTTATGCCAGATTTTTCCTCTAGGTACATAGACTATTCTATACGACTCTTTGTGAGCACGCACACACCACTCAGTTTCTTCCATATATGCAAAATAGTCCTTATTCAAATACCCAATTTTGTAAAATAATTCAGCTTTTGCAAGCAATGCACAACCTATCACACTATCTACATCTTCAGGTTCGCCAGAATACTTATTTTCGTGTGAGGCCAGGTTAACTGTTTCACCTTTGCTCCAGTAAATTTTTGCGCCAGCAGACTGAATTTCATCAGGATTTTTGTATTCATATACTGTTGGCCCTAAAACCCCTATATGCACATCATTTTCTGCGACATTTATCAGCTCATTTAAAAAATAAGGGTCTACAACAGCATCGTTATTAAGTAAAAGGATATAATCCGGATTAAGGTTGTTTAAAGCAAATCTAATACCAATATTATTTCCTTCAGCAAATCCATAGTTATCATCGTTTTTTATAAGAATCAAGTTATTTCTTGAAATCAGGTTTTTAATGGTTTCTTTTATCGAAGCTGAGGACTCCAGGTCCCTTTTAGAATATTCCATTAAATAAATAGGTTTATTTTCGGAGGAATAATCAAAGAAACTGGATTTAACTCTAATATTCCCTTCTGCATAATCTTTTATTTTCTGTATAGAATCGTCTTTTGAACCGTTGTCAACCACGATAACATCGTAAAGGGGATATGCAATCTGATAAACAGATTCCAAACATTCTATAGTGTCTTCCCAACCATTCCAGTTAAGGATTATAATGGCAACTTTTGGATTCATTGTTACTCCGGCAGATTTACTTATTCCTTAACTCGTTCCTTAATATTATTATCACGAAGAAAATCCCCAACAAAACTGGAAATGCCTTCGGAATAACGGTGGTAATTCATGTTCAGTAATTCTTTTACAATAAGAGGAATTCTTCTTATTCTTTTTGCAGGTAAATTAGCACGTATACAAAAATGAGTGAATCGAACCTTAAGAAGCGGGATCTTATCTTTTTTTATAGAAGGAAAACGGGAGTTGACTAAATGCTCATAAGCCAGTTTATATCTGGTGCACTCAGGCTGAAAATTATAGAAACTAGACTTTAGATTTTTCAACTGAGCTTTTTTTGTACGCATTTTATCATATATATTTAAAGGCTCATCACCAGCCCCTACTTGCTGCATATGATGCTGACGATACTTAATAAGAGGCTCTGAGATCATGCCCAAATCTGACGCAAAGGCAATTAATAATGCGATCCACCCATCGTGAACCCAAATATCAGAAATTGGAAAAAATAGCTGCTTAAATTCCGAACGAAATGCCATTGTCGAACCAGTTACAACATTACGTTTAAGTAATATTTTAATAAATTTACCGCGAGTAAAATAACTCTGTTCTTTATTACTAAATCCAATGGACTGCCATAGAGTATATCCTAAAGGTCTTAAATTCTCATCTACTAATTCTGCATCTGAAAAAACAAGTGATGTAGAAGGAGAAATTGAAAATAATTTTTCTATTTTCTCTAATTTATCAGGATTCCAAACGTCATCCTGATCGGATAGAAAAATAATATCTCCTGTACACAATTTAATAGCCTTTTCAAAATTCTTAGTAGAACCCAGATTTTTGTCATTGAGAACGACTTTTACAGGGAAAGAAACGCTAGATGAAAAGTTTCTTAAAATTTCTAATGTATTATCCTTTGATTGATCATCACAAATAACCATTTCATCAGGAGTTCGAGTCTGAATAGCTATACTCTCAAGTTGTTCCTGTAAAAATTTAGCACCATTGTAGGTACAAAGAGCGATAGAGATTTTCAAAAGTTTTGAGTCTCCATTAAATCGTTGTTCATT
>CAZCKG010000136.1:0-5895 GCA_964498825.1 uncultured Methanosarcinales archaeon | reverse complement strand
AAATAAGAAAGAAAAATAAGAAAGAAAAATAAGAAAGAAAAATAAGAAAGAAAAAATAAGGAGATAAAAGAAAAGCCGAGAACTCTCAAAAAGGGCTATAAATTATTAAACTTTTACGAACCAACTCAACCACAATCAGCCCCAGCATTATCAAAAAGAAAAGAATCAAAAGGTTGAGAATGATCGGGTCAATTATTCTTCGAACTGCCCCTGATCCGTACACTCAAATTACCATATATAATAATGATGGATTTATATATAATTATTTTGATATATTTACACCTACTGAACATATTTCATTAGTTTCTGTTATCAATTTTCTCTTACCATTCCTTTTTGATCTTCTTCAATTACCTTAACAAAGTGTCTGTCCGAGAGATCTTCCTTTCCAGACCAGAAGATTGCCTTGTGATATTTCCAGACGTCAGGGTCAAATTCAAGGATCCCTACATGAATTACAAGCTCAAGAACAAACCAGTAGGCTGCAAGCAGATGCAATACACGGATTAATCCCAGGGCGTTCATATTAAATGGAGATGCAATAAACTGGAATATCGAGAGAATCCATTGTGAGATCGGAATTCCTAGAGGACTCCATGTGAGACTGTAAAGTACTATTCCTGTAATTGCAACCAGGAAAATTGCAGTGCTCTCAAAAATTATCAAAAGCTTAAGTCCTGGATGGAGTTTCGTTTTATAGTGCTCCTCAGGCTCGTCATAGATCGTAAAAGCTGGATATTTGCCTTTCCCGAAAAAGTTCTTGATTATATCTATAAGGCGCTCTGCATCATCTTTCCCAAATAGATAAGATTCTTTGAAATGTTCTATTCTATCTTTAATACTGCAGTGTTCTCCTTTGCAGGAAAAAATATTGTAAGGGACCAGAATCCAGTTTGCTACCAGAAAAAAAGGTACAGCAATCATGTGCAGATTTCGAGCTGTATCAAAAGACATGAAATCCCAGCCGGAATAGATTTTGAATCCTGTAATAAGAAGGATAAACATGGAAACAAGATGCACCAGATGAGTAAGCCTCTCAAGCCAGTTATAACGTAAAACAATTAGTCTCCTGGAAGCCGGTCTTTCAGCAGATCGTACCATATATCTAGCCTCCTTTAGACAATCCTGATAGTAGAATTTGGATGCTTCCCGGTTTTGTCGATTGTATGAACCGCGCATGCAAGGCAGGGGTCATAGGAGCGGACAGTATGCAGGATTCCAAGAGGATTGGTATAATTTACTCCCAGAGCATTTTCCGCAGCCGAAATTTTGGTACCTATAAGCGCCTGCTCAACAGGGCTTGGGATATCATATGAGTTTCTTGGAGCAAGGTTCCAGGTGCTAGGAACCACAGCCTGATATAAGGTTACCATGGAGTCAGAACCAGTGGCAATCCAGTGCCCGAGAGCTCCCCTTGGAGCTTCCCATAGACCCATCCCCTGTGAATCCTTTGCCATTGAAAGCTCTGTGTGTACTGCAACTTTGCCTCCTGCCTCCAGATCCTGCAAAATCCATTTCTGCAGTTCAGGCATCACCACAAGAATTTCCTGCATCCTTGCAAGCATGCGAGTATAGTTGTTTACAGGAGAATAGCCATTATCCTGAAAAGCTTTCACAAGGCCGGTAATAAGAGGCTCTCCCATAATCAGAAGGCGGGCAAGAGGTCCTACCTCACATGGAATCTCCCCGTAATGAGGGGCCTTTGCCCACGAGTAACGGCTTTCAGAACCTCCTGTATAATTGATTTCATCGGGGTTCTCTTCGGGGACTGTAACTCCATTCCAGGGAGATCTGTCTTCTTCCTCGTCAATGTAAAAGGAATGAGTAGTGCTTTCGCTGATATTATTGTAGTCAAATTTTTCGAGTTGCAAGTTCCCGTCCATATATCCTGAGGGAATAACTCTACTGTCTGCAGGACTTTTAGGGTCATACCCGTCTCCTTTCTCAGGCTTGAAGAAAACCCCATAAGAAAGAAAACCGATCTTATTGGGATCAGGATAAGTTCCTGCACGGTCCATCTTCATACTGATGGGCAGGCCAAGTAGCTTTTCTCCTACAAGTTCTGACCCAAAAGCCGCAAATAAAGGAACATCTCCCCAGCCTGCGGAATGAGAGAAGTCATTGTTTGTAAGCGATTTATTCAGGAGTTCCTGCAAATGTCCAATAACGAAATCAACAGCTTTTTGCGGAGAAGAAGCCCTGTAAGTATTTTCAATCCAGGTATCGGGAGAAACCCCAAGAGTGAATGCTTCAACGAACTTCGCAGTCTGTGAGACATAAGCTGCAAGCTGCTGAATATCTGCAACCGTTGGAGAGTAAACCACTCCTCCGACATGCTGTAAAACAGAATGAGGCATCTTGCCGGCAACAAGAGAAATAGCATCGTGCAGGCGGCGCAGTTCTGTTATAGCACCAAGATAAGAAGAGCCGGCAGGAGAACGAATGCCGTTAGATTGATTAATTATAGGCATAAAACGTCCGGATAACTCACCCCATACCGCATTTCCCGTATCACCATACTGTAACAGGATATCGTGATAAGCCGGATTTGCAAGGTCCGGACCCCAGAGCACGTAGATATGGACTGCATGGCTGGCTATATAATTCAGACCCTGGTGGATATTTCTCATCACAAGAGCATTTTTGGGAACTTCATCCGCAACTCCAAATAGCTCATCTGAAGCATTTGCTGCAGCTATGCTATGGCAAACTGGACAGACTCCGCAGATCCTTTGCGTTAGAAGTGCAGCGTCTCTTGGGTCTTGCTTTAGAAGAAATCTCTCAAAACCTCGAAAGAGCAGCCCATTACTCTGAGCATCAGTAATAACGCCTTTCTCATCGACCTCGGTATTGATTCTATAGTGTCCTTCAATTCTTGAAAGAGGGTCTATGGTCACCTGTACCATTACTTTTCACCTCCAATCTTTTCGGAAACGCTTTCTTCGGCAGTACCTCCTTTTTCCTCAGGCTTTTTCAAAACCGTTCTTCTTATGGCATGGGCACCCGCAGCAAGAAGTGCACCTCCTATTGCCACGCCTGCCACAGTATCAAGATGTGTCCCGACAATTCCCGTATCTTCGATTTCCACAAAAAAGGGTCTGGTACTGTCCGGAAATCCTGGTTGTACGCAGCCTATGCAGGGTGAACCTGCCTGCGGACAAAAATTGAGATGACCATTCCAGTGGCGAGTAGCACAGTCAGCGTGGGTGTAAGGTCCTTTACATCCCAGTTTCCAAAGGCATTTTCCTCCACCCACCGTTAGATCAAGCTCTCCCTGGTCATAAAATCCACGGCGAGGGCAGTTAGTATGTATAACATAATCTGGAGGGAAGAACACTTTTGGACGTTTCCATTCATCCAACACATACTGAAGGTCATCAGGTACCTTGATTTTCCCCAGCACAACTGCGCTTATTGTCAGAAACACCCAGTCAGGGTGAGCAGGACAGCCATTGATGTTAATAACGGGCTTATCGATTCCAAGCAGTTCAACAATCCCCTTAGAAGAATCTTCCATAGTAAAGGCAATTCCACGATGGTCAAGAATCTCTTTTATCTCACTTTTTGCGGCATTTACTCCACTGTTGGTTGCACACTGCCCGATTGCTACGATTACCGAGGCGTTTTTTGCAGCTTTTTCATAAATTTCCTTATACGTCCTGCCTCCAAGTACAAGATATTTCCCCGTGCCTGCAGGGCCGTTTGGGACCCCGCCCTCAGAAATAAGGACATAGCCTTTTTCTTTTTCCAGAATCTCATCCAGCAGAAGCTCAGAGTTAAGCTCTGTTGTATTTACAGGCTTTCCGTCTACGAAAATTCCCTGCTGCATCATAAGAACTTCCTGGTATAGCAGATTGAGATTTAAACTCTGAAGTAAGTCTACGATATCAGGTGTTCCCCCATCAAGCATTGATATAGTACAACCAGTACACTCTACTCCATGAAGCCATAAGATTTTGGTTTCCGAAAGCTCAAGAGCTTTTACCAAGTCACTTTTATACGTTTGCAAAAATAGAGAAGCTCCAAGTGCCCCTACAGCTTTTATGAAAGTTCTTCGATTCATCTTTATGAAATCGAGATTTTTGAACTTTTCAAGTGAGTCTTCGTTACTCGTCCCATTCCCCCAAAATTGAACTTCTTTTTATATGATTATATGTATAATATAAATCTAATATATTAAAAGACTATCACAATCTCTAGTAGCCCGATTTTAAATTGATTTTTTAATTATCTTTCTTTATTGGACAGCCCAGCTACACCATAAAGAAATGTGTTTTTTATAAATATTTATATATTTTAATGTCCATCTTTATTTATCTAAATTCTAAGGCCAAAAAAGCTTATTATAGAATCTTAATAGTAAAGCTGACATTTTGAGTAATACGCAGCAAAATACGGGGGCAAAGTATGACTATTGGGGATGGACACGACTTAAAATCATCTAGATTTGCAGGCGACGATGTTTTGGAAGCCTGCTATGACAACGAAAGATCCCTTCGCAAAGGCGATAGTGGTCCTGCAGTACAGAAAGTTCAGAAGGCTCTAATATTTTTGGGCTTTCCTGTACCCGGAGTTGGAGCCAATGGTACCTTTGGTGATGAAACCGTATTAGCTGTTCTAAGCTATCAGGAGGCTAGAGGACTGAAGGTTGATGGTATAGTAGGATCAGAAACTATAGGAAGTCTGGATGAAGAGTTTCATGCAGGACCATCATCAGAGCATTTAGTTTCACCATCGACAGAACCGCGGGTCTCGGATGTCCCATCTCCGTTAGTACCTCAATCTCCGGTCAGGTCACCAAGGATGCCTCCAGTTTCACCACCAGAGCCTGGAGTCCCAAAGGTAAAGGCACCGAGGGCTCCTCAGGTAGAGAGACCTTCCGTTAAAATCCCTCAACCTCCAGCTCCTCCTGTGGCTGAAGTTCCAATCTTAACAACACAGGCAGTCCCTCCAGATCAGGTACCGCGCAGTGTATCGCGGCCTGCTACTTCATCCATAACTAAGCCTCTCCTAACAATTGACAGTCAGGGACGTAAATTCCATTCTGCAGGAACCTGGAGTGGAAGTAGTTCTTCTTTTGAGGCTGAAACTGGAAAATCAGTGCGTCTTGAGGTAAGTAACCTGAATGTAAAAGAGTCAAGTATCACGATAAAGACAAATACAGGGGAAGCAAAGGAATCTGTACTTTTACCTGACACCCTTGTAGATTTTGAATTTTCTGCAATAGAAGAGCCCTTTATATGGAGATTTTACGTCGAAACCGACAGTAACGACTCTTTGATCGAGTGGAAACTCTATAGCAACTGGGTGCCGGGAAAATCCAAGTAATCTTGATGAAAAAAACCGAATTAACAGTGAAAAAGCTTCAAATGGAGAGATGGAAAGAAAAATTAGGAACAGGTGAATCAAAAACCTTGATGGGATGAACAATAGTAGGAAAACCAGTAAAAAGAGAAAGAAACCGGAACAAAGTAAGTTATCAAAATAATTAAAGTGAGGAAGAAACTTCTTCCCTGATAATCCTCATGGCTTTCTCCACGCCTTTAAGGACATCCGGAGTGATTTCCTGCGTAGCTTCTGTGACGATAGATCCGATTTCAATTCCAATGACCACGATTTCCGGAAGCTGTTGAACTTGTTCTCCTATTTTCAATACGTCTGTAATCGTCAGATCATGTACCGAAACCAGAGGATGGAACTCGGTGCCATCCAATAATTCCTTCCCTTCTATACGGTGTACGGAACCTGGAGGGCTGTTTGCCAGAATTGCATCTACTATAATGACCTTTCTGGCACCATCGAGAAGATTTAAAAGATCAAGCCCGCAGACCCCTGCATCCTCAATATCAAGATCTTTGAGGTCTTTAAGTTCGGTTTTGTGGAGAGCCTCAATGA
>CAZCKG010000135.1:0-5911 GCA_964498825.1 uncultured Methanosarcinales archaeon | reverse complement strand
ACGCCCGAACCGGGATTCGAACCCGAGTCGGAGCCTCGACAGGGCTCCATGATAGGCCTCTACACTATCCGGACACTTCGGTCTCTTTTGCTGCTGTTTTTGCCCGCGTTGCGAGCAAACCTTAAATGCCTTTTTAATATATAAATGTTCCCGTTGAAGTTTTTCGATGCCTGGAATGATTTCAGGTCCCGCCTCCCAGACTCGAACCGGGGACATCGCGGTGCCTGCGCAGAAATGTACGGGTGATTATTTTTCCCGCACGAGCCGAACTACAGCCGCGCACTCTACCACTGAGTTAAGGCGGGACAACGCCTATTGATCCAATGCTGCACGAAGCCACAGTGCTTCAGTGCACCATCTCCATATATGGTGATGATATTTATGTTTTTCGCTGGAAGTGAGAGTTATGCTATTACTTATAGATATTTTTCATGTCTTTCATAATTTTTTGAAAAGAGTTTGCCCCTTATTTTCTTTTGGGTCTTTATCTCTCTCTAAGAATGTATCTCTGGAAAAATATCGTTATCTGGAAACATCATTAAGGCCAATAACGCCCAAACTGAGATTCGAACCCGAGCTAGAAATCTCCAGGGCTCCGTGATAGGTCTCTACACTATTTATCCTCGAACAATTCCTGGTTAGGAATAATAATATTAAAAACAGTGATAAAAAAGGATATGAAAAGAACCCTGAGGTTCCTCTCGATTGTTTTTTTATTTAGAAAGTGTTCAGCTCGCCTCTGATAACCATTTCCGTGATCTTTGTCACGTTGGTAAGCCAATCGTCAATGACGGCTTCGGTTTCGGCTTTGACACTTGACAGTTTGTAGCCTTCTTTGGGGATAACCTGGGCACTTGCCACCAGCGGCTGATCAATGGGCTTTCCTATCTGTGAGAGCAGCCTGACGTAGACGTCCTGAACCTCGGGAACTGCTTTTACAATATCCCTGGCCATCTGGGTTGAGAGGAGGTTGTAGATCTTTCCGATATGATTAATCGGGTTCTTCCCACTGGTTGCCTCCATACTCATAGGCCTGTTTGGGGTGATTAATCCATTGCAGCGGTTTCCGCGTCCTACAGAACCGTCGTCTCCCATTTCGGCCGAGGTTCCGGTAACTGTAAGGAAAACACATTGTGCTTTAAGATTGTCAGCAGTGTTAATGAAAACGTTTACATTCCTTTCTGTATAGCGAGTTGAAAGCTCTTCTACGTAGGTTTTCATCTCCTGAGTCATGTTGATATAACTGTCTATATCGTCAACATATTTCCCTATCATGCCGCTGCATATGGTAAGGGTTATGTCATCTCCGTCCCTGAGTCCCATTACCTTCATATCTTCGCCTATTGCAGGCATGCGGGATTTCAGGTCTGTAAGGAGTTGCCTCTCTGTGTTGTAAACAAGATTCTCAAGTTCGGAAAATGGAGCGTGTCCTACTCCAAAAGAAGTATCGTTTGCAACCGGCACTCTGTCTCTTTGGAAAACATCCCTGAGGTCTGAAGATCCTGTCCCGAGTTTGCAGTCCATGATCACATCCCTTTCAAGATCAATGTTTACCAGTGTGTTCTTCAGGTACCTGCGGGCAGCCTGGAGGGCTACAGACTCAGTGGCAAGCTCGACGCCTTCAAACTCTTTTGTGGCTCTACCTACAAGAAGCATGTATATAGGCTGCAGGACTTCTCCTCCCCCAAATTTGGGGCTGGACCTGCCGGCTACGATCTGGGTTTCATCAGTGTTGTGGTGAAGTACAGCTCCGCACTTGTTTATATACTCTCTGCATAGAGCGCGACTTACGGCTTCGGCCAGTCCGTCCGATATACTGTCAGGATGCCCTATCCCTTTGCGTTCTACAAGCTCTATTTGTTGTTTTTCAATCGGTGTTTGCAAGAGCTCTTCCACTTTGATATTTCGGGCCATTTGGATCCTCTTTTTTCAAAATCATTAAAATTTATCAGTAGCTATGGTTTTTTCGGTTTATTATTTTTCGGTCAGTTTCATCATTAATCTACTTTTCATAGCGTTTGACCTTATTAATTCACCTGTTGCTATAACATTAATAATATTAATATTCATATCTTGAAAGTCTTTCCTTATTAAATTACTAAAGATATATAATTTTCCTTCGTCTCCTATTACTATTGGTAATTTACAATCTGAAAAAAATATTTTACCTTCTTAGCTGGCAAAGCTTCGAATTAATCTTTTCTTTAAAATTGTCAATCTTTGAGCTTTTCTTTTCCATACCGTCTTTTCTGCAAAAGAAAATTTTCATGTATATCTTACCGTGAAGTCTATATTATACAAGAGTATTCAGGATAAACATTTCATGTGGATGAACCTATCCGGGAAGGTTCCCGGCAGATTATTTATTAGAGGACGGAACAGATGATTCGCATTGCAATACCCAATAAAGGGCGCCTTTACGAACCCACAATCTCTATTTTCAAAGATGCAGGGCTTCCCGTTAGCGGTGGGGCCGAAAGTCGGAAACTTTTTGCAAAAACCACAGATCCAGATATCCATTTTCTTTTTGCCAGAGCCGCTGACATCCCTGAGTATGTACAGGATGGAGCTGCAGACGTTGGCGTTACAGGTATAGACCTGATTACGGAAAGAGGTGCGAGTGTTGAAGCCCTTTTGGACCTGAAATTTGGGAAAGCAAGCCTTGTTCTGGCTGTCCCTGAAGATTCCGATTTCCAGACAGCTAAAGATCTTGAAGGCAAAAAAGTTGCAACCGAATTTCCGGAAATCGCTTCCCAGTACTTTAAAAAACTTGAAGTTAATGTTGATATTATAAAGGTCAGTGGAGCCTGTGAAATGACGCCACACGTTGGAATTGCCGACGCAATTGTGGATATCTCCAGTTCAGGGACAACTCTGATGATCAACCACCTTAAACCTATTGACACGGTTTTTTCGTCAACCGTCTATCTGATTGCCAATAAAGAAAGTCTCAGAACAAAGGATAAAATCCTCGATATAAAAACCGCAATTGAAAGTGTTCTTAATGCAAAAAAACGGCGCTATCTCATGATGAATGTTCCAGAAAAATCCCTTCAGGCAGTAAAAGATGTCCTGCCAGGGATGGCAGGTCCGACAGTAATGAAGGTAGAGTCAAGTAAATTATCTGGAGAATCAATCCTTGCTGTTCATGCTGTTGTGGATGCAGACCTGATCTTTACTATCGTAAACAAGCTGAAGAATGTCGGTGCAAGGGATATTCTTGTTGTCCCTATTGAAAGGATAATGCCCTGATAAATAAAGAGTGGAAAATAAAAAGTGAAAATAAAAAGTGGAACACCAATTTAGAATAGTAAGTTGAAAGTTTTTCTTAGAAGGCATTCCGGAGATGTGGCTTTCGATGGTTTTTGAAGTAATTCCTGCTGTTGATATGAAAGGTGGAAAATGCGTTCAGCTTGTGCAGGGAGTGCCTGGCAGCGAGATTGTATCCCTTGACGATCCTCTTGCAGTAGCTCTTGATTGGGTCGAAAAAGGGGCAAAAACCCTGCACCTTGTAGATCTGGACGGAGCAATTGAAGGAGAACGCAAAAATGCTCCTATTATTGAGAAAATAGTTAATGTATGCAGAAAAAAAGGAGTGAATATCCAGGTTGGAGGAGGTATCAGGAGCTTTGAAGATGCAGCTTCTCTTCTTGAGCTTGGGGTTTCCAGAGTGATCCTCGGGACCGCCGCTCTTCAGGATCCCGATATTGTAAGAAGGCTTGCCAGCGCCTTTGGGAGCTCACGTGTAAATGTTGCTCTGGATGCAAAGAACGGGAAAATTTCAATCAAAGGCTGGACTGAGGAGTGCTCTCAAACTCCTGTGGAAATGGGAAAAAAGTTTGAAGATCTGGGTGCAGGCAGTTTACTTTTTACGAATATAGATACCGAAGGACTCATGCAGGGAGTAAATCCTGTCCCTACAAAAGAACTTGTAGAATCAGTAAGCATACCTGTAATTGCATCCGGCGGTGTAAGTTCTTTGAAAGATCTGAAAGTCCTGAAGGAAACCGGAGCAGCAGGAGTTGTTGTAGGCAGTGCTCTTTACACAGGCAGGTTTACCCTTGAAGATGCTATTGAAGTTGTCCGACGCGACTGATTGTTGACGTGTTTTTATCTTCAGATGGAGTCCTTAGCTCATTTATTAGCTTATTCCCTTTATCTTCCACAACAGACATTGACCTTTTCAAAGGCAGCTAAATACAAAGTGTTTAATAAATTTAAAGAGAATGGGTGCTGTATGAGAACAGGCAAAATATCCCGCGAGACAAAAGAAACCGACATCCAGCTTGAATTGAACCTTGACGGTACAGGAGCTGCAGATGTCAGCACAGGGATCGGATTTTTTGATCATATGCTTACCTCTTTTGCGAGGCACGCAGAGTTTGACCTTAAGATTCGTGCCGAAGGAGACCTTTACGTAGACGAGCATCATCTGGTAGAAGATACAGGGATAGTTCTCGGAAAGGCACTTACAGAAGCACTTGGGAATATGGCAGGGATTGCCCGCTTCGGGGAAGCCAGAATTCCAATGGACGAAGCTCTCGCAGATGTTGCCCTGGATATTGGTGGGCGCAGTTATCTTGTCCTGAAGGCCGATTTTGCTTCTCCTCACGTGGGGCAGTTCAGCACCCAGCTTGTTAAGCATTTCTTTGAAACTCTGGCTTCAAATGCAAAAATTACTCTCCATGCAAGTGTCTATGGGGATAATGACCATCACAAAATCGAAGCTCTCTTCAAAGCTTTTGCCTATGCCATGAAAAGGGCTGTAAAAATTGAAGGTAAAGATATAAAAAGCACGAAAGGTACTTTATGAACTTTTCACGTTATTAATTTTTAATTTCTTTTAGTTTTTATTCGCCATTCGTTAGCAAACACGAGCATCGAGTCATGCCTGAGCTGTCCAACAAGGCAAACGTTTGCTTTTTTTGCAGCTTCAACACCCGAATCAAAGGGCATAGCTTTGGTAGCGACAAGGGGTATTCCTGCTCTTGCGGCTTTGGTTACCATGTAAGCAGGCTGTCTGCCTGTGGAAAGCATATAGTACTTTGAAATATCAAGTCCCTGAAGAAAAGCCGCTCCAACTGCCTTATCCACTGCATTATGCCTTCCTACATCGACGATCTGGACTATCAGTTCTCCTTTTCTGTCTATAAGGGCTGCAAGGTGTGTCCCTCTAGTAAGCCTGTATGTCTCCGATTCAAGATGATCAATGCCTGCAAAGAGAGCTTCTGGATCAAAAATGCTGTCTGAACCTACGAAAACCTGTTCATTCGATTCTCTTCTTTGGAAGGGCTGATCTTCCTTCTTGGTCTGGACGTGAATCTTGTTGCCTTTTTCCTCAATTTGTGTAATTTCACTGAACTTAATCGCCCCTTCCGTGACTAGATGTCCAACTGCAAGTTCTTTCAGTTCGAGTGGGGAGGCAAAAAGAGTAGTAAAGGCTTTCCCATTCAAAAAAAGTTTAACAGGGCATTCCCTTGCAAGTAATACTTTAGTTTCTTCGGCTCTGCCACTGGAATGTACTCTTCTGGCAGGGTATAGAGTGGTATATTTTTCAGGCATTTTTATTCCTATGTTTAGATATGTCTTTAGGTTATTACCGCTCTTCGCTGTTTCGAGTGGGTAATTTATATTCAGCCCGAAATGTTAAAGGAGCATGTGTAAAATGAGGGAACAGTTATTGTTTAAAGTCACACTCACGCATGATGAGTCCCTTTTTGTCCCGACTACTATATATATAAATATTATTTTCACTCCATTCCAAACATCAAAGAACCGTTGTTATTTGATATTTTCTAAGCTTGATCCAATATTTTTCTCTTATTTTTTGACGGATTAGGGGCGACGTAAATATATCATTTATTTCAGTCGAATACCCCGCTAGCTTGCTGCGGGGATGGAAAACTTCCCC
>CAZCKG010000134.1:2836-6016 GCA_964498825.1 uncultured Methanosarcinales archaeon | reverse complement strand
TAATAGGATTGACTCTCGTATCTGTAGGCACTTCAGTGCCTGAGCTGGCCTCCGCTCTTGCAGCCTCTTTCCAGCAAGCCAGTGGAATAATAATTGGTAACATACTGGGATCAAACATTGCTAATATAGGGCTGATTGCAAGTATGGCTGCCGTTTTGTCCAATGTCAGAACTGATAAGCTGATGTTGAAAAGAGATGGCTATATAATGTTATTTTGCTCTTTCCTCCTGTTTTTGTTTATCCTTGACTTCAAAATATCGAGAATAGAAGCCCTAATATTTCTTTTATTGTATCTTTCTTACCTACTATTCCTGTTTGAAAAGGTAAAAAAACACGAAAAAGATATGTACCTTAAAGATTTTCTAAAATATTTCATAAAATTCGAATATCTCTTTGATATAATAGGAATAATGGAAAAAGGAATTAAAAAGAAAGGAAAAGACAAAGGGGTACCTGAAATTATAAAAACAGAAAGTGAAGAAAAAGTAAATGGGATTGAAAAAGAAATCAGAAAGGAACTGGAAAATGAAAAAGTTGAGATGGATATTAAGATAGAAAATCTTCAGGAAAGTAGTCTTCCAGTAGAATTTCTTAAACTGATTGCAAGTGGGGCTGCAATCATCTTCGGGGCAAATTATTTTGTAGAACAGGCAATCTTCTTTGCCAGACTTCTGGAAGTTCCAGAAACTCTTATTGGATTAAGTCTTGTTGCAATTGGAACTTCAGTTCCGGAACTGATAGTAACTGTCTCAGCAGCGAAAAATGGCTATGCCAGTATTGCCCTGGGAAACGTAATAGGTTCAAACACTACAAACATATTATTGATTCTGGGCTGCTCAGGACTTGTTCATCCCCTTACCATAACCAGACTCAGTGTATATTATATAGCTCCTTTTATGCTGTTTATAAGTATTCTTTTTCTTCTTTTTATCCGAACGGATTGGAGGATCAAACGGTTCGAAGGACTTATCCTTTTCCTGCTGTATGCAGGGTTTATAATTGCAATCTTCCACTTTGGATAAGGGGTGCCCTTACTCTGATAAACAGATCCGCTTTCCCACAAATCTGTTTTTCCAGAATTTTCTTTTCTGCCCCTTAGAATCGGATCTGTAGTTTATTTCAGGAAGATGTAACCTGCTTGTGAAAGTTCTTTGACCGCATTATTCAGATCTTTTTCTCTGACAAGAACATAGTCCGTATCATATGTCGAGATAGCAAATATACTGATTCCGCAATCAGCCAGGACCTGACTGAGTTTTGCAAGAATTCCGGTGAGTCCGAAGTCCAGAGGCCCCTCGATTTTCAGGCAACTCCAGCCTTTCTCAGCCCTGATGTCTGCCGGGATGTTGCTTTCCTGGCAGACTACTGAAAGTTCCCCGGAAGTTCGGGTAACAGAAAAGAAATTACTTTCCTGCGCCCATGAGGGGATTTCTGAATTTTTGTCCAGTTTACAGATGCCTAATACGCCTTCAAGGACGCTTAAAGTAAGCTTATTTTGCTCCATATGTGATCTCCATATTGATTTCCATATCATACAGGATTATTTTTCAATTTCGCTTTTAGAAGTTCAAAATGTACTTCATATCCTTAAATACAGATCAAGTTTAAGATCAATATAAGCTTTTGAGATCGACATAAGTGCCTGAAATGAACGTTAAAATTTAAGATCGATACAAAATGCTAAGATGAACGTTAAAGTTTAAAATATTCATAAGTATCAGGATCGTAGTTAACTTTTAAGACTAATCCTGAACAAATACCCTGTTAAGACTATTTTTTTCCATTAAAAGGGGCTTATTTGAATGGAAATTCTGGGTATTAATATACTGGACATCCTTACCAGGATAGACAAATTTATCTGGGGACCTCCCCTTCTGATTTTGCTCGTAGGGACAGGGATCTTCCTGACAAAGCAGCTGGGAATAATACAGGTATTCAGGCTGCCCCTTGCTCTAAGGTACCTGTTGAATTCAAGGAAAACCGAAGCAGGAGATTTGGGGGATGTTTCGAGTTTTGCGGCTCTCAGCACTGCATTGTCTGCAACTATCGGAACAGGAAACATTGTTGGGGTCGCAACTGCAGTAAAAGAAGGAGGGCCAGGCGCTCTTTTCTGGATGTGTTTTGCAGCTTTTTTCGGGATGGCAACCATGTATTCCGAGTCTCTGCTGGCAGTCAAATACAGGACAGTGGATGCAAACGGGCAGATGTCGGGAGGTCCCATGTATTACATTAAAAACGGGCTGGTCCAAAAAAGATACAGCAAAGTTCTTGCCCCTGCTTTTGCCATCTTCGGGGTAAATGTAGCTCTTTTTGGGATAGGGACCTTCCCACAGGTAAACGCCATTGCCGATTCAGCCAGAATTGCCTTTGATATCCCTGAAATCCTGAGTGCGGCTGTCATAAGTTTGCTTGTGGCTTTTGTGACTCTGGGCGGAATTAGAAGAATTGCAGCTGTAGCTCAGTTTGTAGTACCTTTTATGGCCGTTGGTTATGTACTTGGTTGCCTTTTGATCATAGGGCTCAACTTTGAGAAAATCCCGGAAACTCTCGCTCTAATAGTAAGTTCTGCATTTACCGGAACGGCTGCGAAGGGTGGTTTTCTTGGAGCAGGGGTAATGCTTTCTGTCAGGATGGGAATTTCCCGGGGAATTTTCTCAAACGAATCAGGCCTTGGGAGTTCACCTATAGCTGCTGCAGCTGCCAAAGTAAAAGAACCAGCCAGACAGGGCTTGATTTCTATGACCGGGACCTTTTTTGATACCCTTGTCATCTGTCTCATGACCGGAATGGTATTAATCATAACTGATTCCTGGACTGGAGACTTTGAAGGTGCCTATATGACAAACTACGCTTTTTCAACCGCTCTTTCAAAAGCCGGGAGTTATATTGTAACCCTGGGCCTGATCTTCTTTGCCTTTACAACCATTCTTGGGTGGAACTATTATGGGGAACGCTGCACGGAATTTCTCTTCGGCATAAAAGGAATTCTTCCTTATAAAATAATTTACATCCTGATAGTAGCCTCAGGTGCCTTCCTGACTCTGGACGTCATCTGGGTTCTCGCAGATATCGTCAATGGGCTCATGGCAATCCCAAACCTCATAGCCCTTCTCGCGTTAAGAAAAGTTGTCACAGCTGAGACCAGGCAGTATTTTGATAAACTGAAATACAAAAAATGAA
>CAZCKG010000134.1:0-2736 GCA_964498825.1 uncultured Methanosarcinales archaeon | reverse complement strand
AATACAACCTGACAAAGGTTGCAAATAAAGTGTAAAGGTTATAAGTTCTCCCGGTTGATTAATATCTATAAAGCCAGGTATCCAGGAAAGGGATTGTTACCCATGAAATTTACCCATCCAGAAACGAATTTTCGGGCTGTGAAGAAGAGATCTAAAAAAACTGGAACAGCCCGTACTTCTATCTTCAATCTTATTGCAGCCATGCTGATGATAACTATTCTTCTAACTCCTATATCCTCTGCATCCGTGGTTTCCGGAAACACCCGTCTTGAAGTTTATATCTCAGAAATCACTCCTAATCCGGCCAGGCCAGGAGAAGATTTTATCCTGAAAATAAATATTGAAAATACAGGGGACGAGCCCGCGGAAAACGTGAAAATAGGGCTTGAGGAACTTTATCCCTTTGTTTTCAAGTACAGCACCTCAGAAGCTTATGGTTCAGGGACGAATACCGAACTCAACTTTCAGATCGACCAGATAAGGCAGCGTTCGAAGGTTGAACTGAACTTCCATTTCATGGTGGATCCAAAAGCAGAATCTGGAGCTTATCAGCTTGAATTTACTATCCTTGACAATAGCGGGACAAGTTTTTCAAAGAGAATTCCCATCCGCGTGGAAGGCAATCCCGATCTTGTACTCATCAGCACCTCGATTTTTCCTGTAAATGGAGAGAATTTTTTCGGAGCCATTATTCCAGGGCAGGAGTTCTATGTGAAGACAGCAGTTAAAAATGCAGGAAATGGCAATGCAAAGAATATCAGAGTCATCCTTGACCTCAATAGCTCTTCACCTTTAATTCCTCTGGACGACAACGTCCGTTTCTTTGAAAACCTGAGTGCTGGCAGCTCCGAAAACCTCTCCTTCAAACTCCTTCTTGGCAGCAATGCAAACGTGCAACCCTATAAAATTCCCCTGAGAATTACGGCTTCAAACGATGCTGAGACTTTCCAGATAGACAAAGCTCAGGAGATAGGAGTCAACGTACTGAACCAGGCGAAGATTAACATTGCAAGCCTTAAATTCGATCCCGAAATGCCGGAAAAAGGACAAAGAGTCTCCATGATCCTGAGACTTGAAAATGTGGGAGAAGGAGAGGCACGCTTCGTTAAAGCCAGGCTTGAAGGTCTTGAAGGTTCCGGAATTACCGACTCCTTCCTTGGCCGCCTGAATAAAGATGACGATGCCCCCGCAGTCTTTACGTTTGTCCCAAATAAAACAGGGAAACAGAACGTGACCCTGGTGGTGGAATATGAAGATGATTTCGGAGAGCACAGGCTCAATGAGAACCTGAGTTTCAATGTAGCCAGGCAGGAAGGAAATATTATCCCTATAGTGCTGGGAATTTTCCTGATTCTTGCAGCTGCGATCTTCTATATGAAAAAGAAAGGTAAGATCTGAAAGAAAGGTAAGCTCTAAGGCCCGAAGCTGACAGAGTAAATCTACAGAATAAGAAATATAAGTTAATCCAGGTGCCTGATTATGCTTGAGAAAGCGAAAGTCTCTTTCTTCCTGGCAGGTCGCTCTATAAGACGGGGAAATAAGGGAATTACAATCTTTACGGTCTTCGTGCTGACCCTCATTTTCATACAGCTCGTGCTTTTTTCGAGCATGCTTGCAGGAGTTACACTAAAGTTCAACGAACTTATGGTGGACTTTCAGACCGGAAATGTAGTTGTCGAGCCAAAAACAGAAGAACGTTATATAGAGGATGCATCAGCTCTTCAGAAAAAGATAGAAAGCCTCCCTCAGGTAGTCGGGACCTCGGCTCGCCTTAAAGCCTCTGGAAACTTCCGCTACAAGGAGAAGGAAATGGGAGGAACTGTCTACGGGATAGATCCTGCTGATGAAGCTTTTGTAACAGGGCTGGAAGATGCCGTAATAAGTGGAGAATTCCTGAGCAGGCCTGACAAGGGGGAAATCATCCTCGGAAGAGAAGTATCAGGAGGGTTTGGAGCCCTTATGGAAGCAAGGTCTCTTGGAGGTGCAGAAGTAGGAGATACCATTGAACTTACATTAAACGGCGTTTCCCGCGAATTCAGGGTAAAAGGAATCTATTCCACGCGTTTCTTTATGGCTGATGCTTCAGCTTATCTCAACAGGGCTGACCTTGAAGAAATGATGGGTATTGAAGGCCGAAACCTTGCCCAGGAAATCGCAGTCAAGACCACAGACGGCACTGATGAGTACAAGATGCAGACCGCGCTTCTCTCTCTCGGAATCAGAGAAAATATCCATACCTGGCACGATTTTGCAGGTATCCTCCGCCTGATAGAAAACACACTTGGCCTTGTCCGCAATATTATGAATGCAATTGGCCTGCTAATAGCATTTGTGATAATTTTTGTGGTTATTTACGTAAATATCGTGAACAAAAAAAGGCAGATAGGCGTCCAGAAAGCCATAGGGATCGAGCAGAACGTAATAGTCGCATCTTTCGTGCTCCAGGCAATGCTTTATGCGGGCACCGGTATAGTACTCGGTTATTCCTTTATGCGCTTCGGGCTTACTCCCTACACAGTATCACATCCTGTGGAAATTCCTCTGGGCAGTATGAGTCTGAAACTGGATAATGCAGAAGCCATAAACCGCGCAATCCTCCTTTTCCTGGCTTCTATTGTCGGTTCTGTAATTCCTGCCTATAAACTGGCTCAGAAAAACCTGCTTGAACTGATCTGGGGCAAATGAGCGGAGGAAAAACATGGAAGAAATTGGGAGAAAAGTAGAATTATCAAAAGA
>CAZCKG010000133.1:0-6026 GCA_964498825.1 uncultured Methanosarcinales archaeon | reverse complement strand
CTTTGATTTTTTCATTTTCAGGTTGTTGAGTAAGCAGTTTCTCCTGTATGGAAAGGGCTTTTTCGAGAGTTTGTTTTGAAGGGGAGTTGTTTTCGGGGGACTGCTGAAGGAGGCAGTTTCCTAAATTGCTGAGCGCGACTGAGAGTTCTGCCTGATATCCTGGGTTTTCGGGACTTTCTTCGAGAAGCTTTTCGTAGATTTCGATTGCTTCTTTCTGGATATTACAGGCTTCTTCAAAAGAAGCAGTTTCGAGAAGCAGGGAGGCATAGTTGTTGAGATTTTCGCCTGCATAGTATTTGAAAACGGCATTTTTTGGATCCAGAATCATGAGATTTATGTATATTTCGCGGGCACAGGAGTAAGATTCGGCAGCTTTTGAGTTTTCGCCTTTCTTTTTAAGCAGGTTTCCAACATTGCTCAGGGTTGTGCCCATATAGTGCTGGTAGTTGTTATTTTCGGGGTCGCTTTTGAGAAGCTCTTCACCTGCTACAAGAGCTTTTTCGTAGGTATCGAGGGCATCATCGTATTTTGCTGCGGAATAAAAGATACCTCCGCGGGTGAAAAGAATATAGTACAGGGCGTCAGTAGACTTTGATTTTCTTGCCGAGCTTTCAGCTTTATCAAGAGTTTCAAGGGCTTTATCCAGGTTACCTTTCTTAATCTGGGATACGGCAGTGTTGATTTGCTTCAGAAGGAGAAGATCTTTCACCTTGCTTCTGGACATTCTGGACATAAGAGGAAAATGACCTTTGTTTTTTTAAATAGCTGTCGATATCAGTTTATGACCCTTTATTCAGGTCCGGGTAAGCCTGCCGGGTAAAAATTTTCGAATTTTTTACTGTAGGTAGCTCCTGTTTAAACTCTTTGATTTTATCCGCGATTTCGACATAATGTTAAATGTATATATAGGGGAGATATCATAGAGAGGTTAAAAATTTCTTGTAGACTTGCTTTGAAAATAAATTTTATCTTAGAGTTTTAAGAAAACGCAATTAACTTTATAGTATAAACACAATAGTATAAAATGACAGGAATTATTTAGCAAATTAGTATGATAATAAATTTGCAAATTAATATGATAACAGATTTAGCAAATAGTATATAAAGAAAGGTTTGTATATACTGTAATATACATTATAGGTTAATTTTATATACTGCAAGTATATATAATTAGCCGAAGTTTGAATGGGGTTACAGTAACTTCAGGGTTTGTTATTGTGACATCCGCTTTTTGCCAATCATTCTATAACTAAGTCCTTTATTTTTTTCAAAAGCGTCAAGTATATAATATCGATCAGATAACGACTATTAAATAACGTTATAACACGTGAGATAACCATGGTGTATAATAATAACCAGAA
Source organism: uncultured Methanosarcinales archaeon (assembly GCA_964498825.1). Classification (GTDB taxonomy): domain Archaea; phylum Halobacteriota; class Methanosarcinia; order Methanosarcinales; family Methanosarcinaceae; genus Methanosarcina. The sequence goes on along the minus strand of CAZCKG010000133.1, from coordinate 4,665 downwards.
CATAGACGAGTCTTCTGTAAAGACGGACGAATCCGCTCCAAAATCGGGCGATCCTGTTCCGAACGTAGACAAGTCTGTGGCCGACCAGAGAAAGGATGAGTCCGGTGTGGGTATGGCCGTGTCTGAATCCAATCCGGCAACGGCCGAGTCTGAATCCTATACTGATGATATGGATGAAGATATTGATATCGGGCTCCATTTCGAAGATACATCTAATATAGATGTCCCGAAGCTTCTTATCGACCAGGTGCTGGGGCAGGAGCATGCAGTTGAAGTCGTAAAAAAGGCAGCCAGCCAGAGACGACATATTATGATGATTGGGACACCAGGGACAGGAAAGTCTCTGCTTGCAAAGGCAATGGCCGAACTTCTTCCGAAGGAAGAACTCAAAGATATCCTTGTATATCCCAACATGGAAGATCTGAACAACCCCAAAATCAGGGAGGTTCCAGCCGGTAAGGGTAGAGAAATCGTTATGGCTCACAAGATGGAGGCAAGAAAGAAATCCCAGGCTCGGAATATGCTCATGATGCTCTTTGTAGTGGGTATTATTGTTTATTCTTATTTTGTTTACCAATTGCTCTGGGGTGTCATTGCAGGTATCATGATTCTCATGTTAACCCGCCAGTTCCTTCCTAAAGAGGAAATGATGATCCCTAAACTGGCCGTTTCCAATTATGACAAGGAGCATGCTCCGTATATTGATGCAACCGGAGCTCACGCAGGAGCTCTTCTTGGTGATGTCAGGCACGATCCTTTCCAGTCAGGAGGACTTGAAACTCCTGCTCACGACAGGGTGGAAGCAGGAGATATTCACAAAGCGCATAAGGGTGTACTTTTTATTGACGAGATTAACACTCTCAAACTGGAATCTCAGCAGAGTCTCTTGACTGCTCTTCAGGAAAAGGAATACCCTATTACAGGGCAGTCCGAAAGAAGTTCTGGAGCTCTTGTTAAAACCGAGCCTGTACCCTGTGACTTTATTATGGTCTCTGCAGGGAACCTGGATGCTGTGCAGAAGATGCACCCTGCACTCAGGTCAAGAATAAAAGGTTACGGATACGAAGTCTACATGCGAGATTCCATGGAAGACAGTCCTGAAAACCGGAATAAACTGGTCCGCTTTGTAGCTCAGGAAGTTGTCAGGGATGGACATATTCCTCACTTTGACGAAGGTGCAGTGCAGGAAGTAATCAGGGAAGCCAGAAGGCGGGCAGGTCGAAAAGGTCACCTCACACTTAAGCTCCGTGACCTTGGCGGACTTGTGCGTGTGGCAGGAGATATTGCCCATTCAGATGGCGCTTCAATCACAAATGCAGAACACGTGCTTGCGGCAAAGAGAATTGCCAGATCCATTGAACAGCAGCTTGCAGACAGCTATCTGGAACAGCGCAAAGAATACGAATCCTTCAGCAGAAAAGGCTCTGCTGTGGGCCGAGTCAACGGACTTGCAGTCATGGGCGGAGATTCCGGAATTGTGCTCCCCATAGTGTCAGAAGTTACGCCTGCACTCTCAGGGTCCGAAGGACGCATTATCGCAACCGGCAAGCTGAAAACCATCGCAAAAGAAGCAGTTCAGAACGTTTCTGCCGTGATTAAGAACATGACAGGTACGGACATTTCCAGGCATGATGTCCACATTCAGTTCGTAGGTACCTATGAAGGGGTGGAAGGGGACAGCGCATCGGTCTCCATTGCAACTGCCGTTATATCTGCCATTGAAAGGATCCCTGTGGATCAGACTGTGGCAATGACCGGTTCTCTTTCGGTCAGGGGAGACGTCCTGCCCGTAGGTGGAGTTACCTATAAGATCGAAGCTGCAGCCCAGGCCGGTTTGAAGAAAGTTATCATCCCTAAGGCAAACGAAGCCGACGTTCTTATCGAAAAGGCATATAGAGACAAGATACAGATCATCCCTGTTTCTTCTATTGCGGAAGTAATGGAACACAGCCTTGTGGGTCCAAGAAAGAACTCAATTATTGAAAGACTCAAAAACATTACAAAATTGAGTTTCGATATTCCTGAAGTTTCACCCGCTTCCGTGCAGGCTAAAAACATTTTCGGGTGCAGGAACTAATCATGACAGGTATTATGCAGGACATTAAATTTTATGACTGCAGGATGATAGAGGGAAGTTCCACCTCTATTGTTCTTGATAACGGAAAGATCGAAGAAATTTCCAGAAACTTTTCACGGGGGGCCGGGGTAAGGGCTCTCTGCGGAGGTTCCTGGGGATATACTGCTGTTGAAGGGGAAATAGATCTTAAACGTGGGGTAGAAGCTGCCTCAAAACTTGCTCTTTCTATGAATTCAAGTACCCCTAAAGAAGAAGTAGAACTTGCAGCCGTTAATTCTCCAGAGGTAAAAAATCTTCCTGAAATCAGGATAGATCCGAGAGATATTGCCATCGAAGAGAAAGTTGATCTTTTAAAGACCATTGAAGCCAGTGCAAACGTCAAAGGAGTCCACAGTACGAAAGTAATGTACCTGGAATCCGAGTTCAAAATCGAATACAGAAGTTCTGATGGTATCGAATGTGAATATGAACTTCTGAATGTTGGTTTTGCTGTTTCTGCTGTGGCTTCGGAGAACGGTCTGTATCAGGCAGGCAGGGAAAGCCGCTTTGGGTATGGTTATGAGCTTTTTGAGAAAGAAAACGTTCTCGAGCTTGCAGGCAGGGCAGGAAAAACCGCAATAGAACTCCTTAAAGCGAAAACTCCTAAAGGCGGAGAAATGCCGGTACTGCTTGATCAGGAACTGGCTGGAGTCTTTGCTCATGAAGCTGTTGGGCATGCTTCGGAAGCCGATCTTGTCCTTGAGGGAGATTCCATTCTTGAAAACAGGATAGGAGAACAGATAGCATCTCCTCTTATTACGATTATTGACGATCCGACTCTACACGAGTTTGGATATTACCCGTTTGATGCCGAAGGATCCCAGTCAAGAAGGACAGAGATCATTAGAGATGGAGTTTTAAACTCCTATCTTCATTCCCGGGAAACTGCAGCTAAGCTCGGAGGAACGCCCGGAAACTGCAGAGCTCAGGGTTATTCCATGCCCGTTGTCAGGATGAGCAATACCTTCATAGATAACGGCGATGCAAAATTTGAAGAAATGCTTGAGGACGTCAGGGATGGAATTTATCTTATAGGTTCCAGAGGTGGTCAGGTGAACACAGGGGAAGGGATTTTCCAGTTTAATGCTGAGAAAGGATATCTGATAAAGGATGGGGAACTTTCCGAGCTAATAAGGGACGTTTCCCTCTCAGGTAAAACCCTTGAGATTCTTAATCATGTGACCCTGGTGGGCAATGACCTGAAAATGACTTCAGGCAGATGTGGAAAAGCCGGGCAGCTTGTACCTGTGTCAGACGGATCTCCTCATATTTCCATTTCGAAAGCCCTTGTAGGAGGTGCCTGAAGATGTACGAGCTTGCAAGAAAAGCCCTCATTCTGGCAGAAAAAGCAGGGGCAGAAGAAGCTGAGATCTATTACAATTCAAGTCACTCAACGAGTGTTAATTTCAAAAAGGACTCTCTTGAGAGTGCCAAAGATCGTTTCTCAGAAGGCATCGGAATTCGGGCAATAGTAAATGGAGCAGTAGGTTTTGCCAGCACGAATTCTGCACGAGATCTCGAAAATACTGTAAAAATTGCAGTTGCTGAAGCCAGAGTACGTGAAAATGATCCGGACTGGGTTGGGCTTCCCTCTAATGGCAAATACCCTGTTGTCTCGGGAATTTTTGATAAAAAAGTTGAAGCTCTTGAACTCGAAAAGTGTATTGACTATGCAATGGATCTTGTCGAGGGTACAAAAGAGACTCCAGGTACGCTTCCAACCTCTGGAGGGTTTAACAGGGGAAAAAGCAGGCGGCTTATCCTGAACACAAACGGGATTGAAATTGAAGAGGAATCCACAGCTATTTCCGGTTTTGTGGATGTTATTACTGTGAACGGGCAAACTTCTACAGCATATGATTTTGCAGTTTCCCGATCCCTTGATATTGATTTTTTTGCCATTGGAAAAAATGCATCAGAACTTGCCCTGAAGTCTAATGGCGGAATAAAAATCGAGCCTCAAAAGACTGATGTAATCTTTCACCCTTTTGCCTTCTCGGATATTCTGGAAGAAGCTCTTGCCCCTTCCCTTGATGCGGACAATGTCCAGAAGGGAAGATCAGGCCTGAAAGACAAAATCGGGGAAGAGCTGACGGTTCCTGACCTCTCGATCTACGACGATGGGCTGGTTGAAGCAGGAATTGAGACTTCAGCTTCGGATGACGAAGGAGTTCCCTCACAGCGTACAACTGTTATTGAAAAAGGAGTGCTTAAAACCTATCTATATGACAGCTATACTGCAGGAAAAGCAGGTGTAAAAAGCACAGGAAATGGCTCAAGATCTTCTTATACAAGCCCACCTTCAGTAGGACTCAGAAACTTCATCATCGAGTATCCCAGAACAGATATTATTGCTGATACGGATTCAGGTATTTTCGTAAATACCATTATCGGAGCTCATACGGCAAATTCAATCTCAGGGGACTTTTCTGTAGAAGCCAGAAATTCTTTTACAATAAAGGACGGAGCCCTTGATAAGCCTGTAAAGTCTCTAATGATTTCGGGAAATGCATTCGAACTCTTAAAGAGTATCACAGGTGCAGGCTTTG